>NZ_JBNNUW010000002.1:0-289503 GCF_050280125.1 Lysinibacillus sp. NPDC093692 | reverse complement strand
CGCTCCTGTTGCTCCTACTAATCCTTGTGCTCCTGTTGCTCCTACTAATCCTTGTGCTCCTGTTGCTCCTACTAATCCTTGTGCTCCTGTTGCTCCTACTAATCCTTGTGCTCCTGTTGCTCCTATTAACCCTTGTTGACCGGTTGCTCCTACCAATCCTTGTGCTCCTGTTGCTCCCATCATTCCTTGCGGGCCGGTTGCTCCTGTAGCTCCAGTAGGCCCATTTCCTATAGGGGGATCTGGGGTATATGGATATCCAATACAACCACGCTCATTACATTTATATCTAAATTGATTAACGCATGTATCACACTTGAATCTATTACTATAGTTACTATCCCTAATTAATCTAGCTTGATAGTAACTAAACGACATAAAATCACCTCCTGTATCATTAATAATTTATTCTTAAAAAATTTTGTAAATTAGACGATATCCTAGGATTATTTAAATGAATAAAATAAATTGTCCTTAGCCTACCTAAGCAAATTACTAATCTGCTCAAGCTCTTTCCTAAAGCTCAATGCTCCCTGAAACCTTTCAACCGCTAATTTTTTTTGCAGGGTCATAGGCATTACGTTTCGGCACCCTTTAACACTTTAGAAAAGTTATGTGGTCCCCCTGATTGCTTAACCTCATACCTTCAGCCGGAAGAGTGCATTTGTTTAAACTCAATCGTTCATTTTCTGTATTTATTCCATTAGCAATTGATACGGTCGCGGATCTTGGACTATGTAATTCATCCTACTAGCTACATTCCAACCTCCCTCTGTCAAATCCGCAGCCAATCGTTCTAATTCTCTTGATGACCACCTTTTTTCTTTTCTATCATAGGCTTTATTACTCCCATACCTAATTCATATAAACTACTCAAAATAATAGAAAAGGTATTAGAACTTTATTTCCCTGAATATTAATAATATAGAACTCATCTCGTTAACTGATTATTCCCACTATTGATTAAATTCTGTTATTATTTTATAGTTTACTATGTTAGTAAAATATTACATCGAGGTGTTACATGAAAGCTTTAGAACGTTTTAGTCAGTTTGTTAGCAATACATTTGCAATTTGGGTGCTTCTTTTTGCAGCGCTTGCCTTTTTTATTCCTAGTGGATTTTCTTGGATTGGGGCGTATATCACGACATTACTAGGTATTGTGATGTTCGGTATGGGATTAACCATAACGGTTGCGGACTTTAAAGAAGTCTTAACTAGACCGAAAGATGTGACAGTTGGTGTAGTTGGTCAATTTCTAATCATGCCAACTTTAGCCTTTTTATTGGTGAAACTGTTCAATCTTCAACCGGAAATTGCAATTGGAGTAATATTGGTAGGTTGCTGCCCAGGGGGTACATCTTCAAATGTCATGACATTCCTTTCCAAAGGGGATGTGGCATTATCAGTGACAGTTACATCTATCACAACTTTATTAGCTCCGATCGTCACACCTGGACTTATTTATTTATTCGCAAGTGAGTACATTGATGTTGCACCTAGTGCACTTTTTATGTCGATCGTCAAAGTAATTATTATTCCGATTGCATTAGGCTTCATTGTACAAAAGTTCTTTAACAAGCAAGCCAAAGCAAGTGTGAAAGTGATGCCACTTGTTTCTGTAGTAGCCATCGTTGCTATTGTGGCTGCTGTAGTTGCAGGCAATCAACAAAAGATTGCTGAAACTGGTTTAATTATTTTCGCTGTTGTTGTTTTACACAATTGTTTAGGCTATTTTATCGGGTATTTATTTGGAAAGATCTTCGGTATGAACTTAGCGAAAAAGAAGGCTATTGCTATTGAAGTAGGAATGCAAAATTCGGGCCTAGGTGCATCTTTAGCTGTTGCACATTTCTCTCCATTAGCCGCGGTACCAAGTGCGATTTTCAGTGTATGGCATAATATATCAGGTCCTATAATAGCAACCATTTTTAGTCGTATGAACGATAAGGATAAGTAAATAAGATTCAACACATAGACTCAAATAGACCGCAAAGCTTTCTTAAGAAAACTTTGCGGTCTATTTATCTCTTGTTTTGAGGTTTTTGTACAGAATCTCTTTTGCTCATCCCCCTTCTTTTCATACCTCCCCCTCTATTTCTCCTTTTGTATCGTTTTCAAACGTATCATACATTTTCTCTTTAATGAATAGTGCAGGAATTAATCCCATGAATGCATAAGAGATACCTAATACAGCTAGTCCAAATCCAATTGATTGTGTAGTAGCGATAATTCCAATAAGGATAGGAGCTACGGCTGCACCTATTCTTCCTGTATTATAAGCCGCACCTACAGCAGTTCCTCTAATATTAGTCGGGAAGCTTTCACTTAAATAAGTAGCATTTACACCATACGGCGCTCCATATACGAAACCTAGAACCGTCATTAAAATAATGATATTTCCTGGTGATTGATAAAAATATATGACTGGTAACATAACCGCTGTAGATAATCCTGCGATCACGAAAACCCCACGACGACCAATTATATTGGCAACCCAACCAGCAAGTGCTTTACCAAGAATCGATGCCGTATATGTTCCAATTAAATACCCTGTCATTTCTTTGAAATTAAAGCCTAATTCTTTCACTATATACGTGGGTAGCCATGTACCTACTCCGTAATATCCAAATTGCAATAGTGAAGAAGTTACTACCCATAATAAAAAGATTGTAAAAACTTTCTTATCCCTAAACAACGCAAGCCATTCATTTGATTTCTTAACTTTAGATGATTTAGCTTGTTTTTTAGCCAATCTCCAACCAGTAGGTTCGGGTACTTTTACTCGAATATAGATCGCCACAACAACCGGGATGATGGAAATTAAGAATAATGGTCTCCAACCATATTCAGGGAGAATCGTGCCTGCTAATAAAACAGCGACTAAATATCCTAATGAATAGGAAGAACCTAATACCCCCATAATAGTTGCTCTATGTTTAACTTTTACATATTCAGCCATTAACATTGTGGCTAACGAATATTCAGCCCCCATACCAATTGCTGATAAAAAACGAACAATAATAAATTGTTCATATGTTTGTACAAAAGCTAAGAGAGCAGTTCCCACTGAAAATAATATCATCATATAAGTCATCATTTTAACGCGACCAAAGCGGTCAGATAACCAACCTCCTAGGATTCCACCAAGCGCCATCCCTAATAGGGAAAATGTACTGATCCAACCAGCAGCCTTAGTATCTAAGACGAATTCGTCAATTAAGCTCGGCATCACCAATGACAACATTTGGATGTCCATACCATCAACTGTTAAACCTATAAAACTAGCTACAAATACAATTTTCCATAGATTTGAGTTCTTTTCCATAACATATTTCCCTTCACATTCCTAGATTGTTTCGAAAGAAGTATCTATAAGCACAACGAGGAAACTGTATAGAATGTTTTGGTAAGAAAGGTTTAATAGTATGTTTTGTAGTATTAGAATTTCAAGTAGAAAGTAATTTACATAGAGGTGAAGGATTCTTATGAAGATTTTTCATCTCCTACTTGATTAACCAAGAATTATAATTTAATTAGAATCTAACGGCACCAAACATTTTATGCGGCATTTATTACCTCCTTTTAAATAGTTATACATTTTATGAAATATCTTTAAAATAATTCTAAACATTATGTTTCGTAAGAACAGATAGTTTTAGATTAGAGGCATTGCTAATAAAACATGTACACATTAGTCATAAAGATAATTGATTGGACTTCCGTATACAATTAAAGAGCCCTCAGACGAATCGTGACGGAGAATTACCCGTCGACTGGATTTTCAATACGTCTGAGAGCCCTTCTATTAAATGCCTGTTGCCCCATTGTCCTTTATTGAAGTAATTGAAAATAGAAAAAAGTTACTCATTATTTTTCAAATGAGTAACTTCACTTTGTTGAAAAAAGATATGTATAGGAATGCTATCCCTTAATTTTCTCGGTCTATGTGTAATAATGACAATCCTATTTTAGAAGGACATACATTATTTTCAACTAATTCAAAATTTCATTCAAATAAAGAGAGAATTGCTATAATCCATACACCTATCACAAGTATTAAAAACCACCAGCCGATAAACTTAACGTATTTTTTAAAAAATGATTTCTTAATGAATTTTTCTGAAAAGGAACTCATCTTTAAAAAATCATCAGGAAACTTTAACAGCATATAAGAAAAACTGCCAAAAATTAATGTAACCAATATTGCCATAATAAACATTTCCAACGTAGCTACTCCTAAACTTTAAACAAAACGTCACTTACTAATTATATTATTTTGTAACTAAATTGCCTATCAAAAAATTCCAGATTTTGTCCCAAAGAACACGCACCTCCTAATTTTTCAAAAAACTAAAATCCTTCTTGTTATATTTTTTCTAGACCTTCCTATTTCCGTAGAGGGCATCTCTATATTATTGCAATTTTCACTAAAACAATTTTGTTACTTTATATAGGACAATCCTTCAAAAGAAACCCCAATAAAGTTCGTATGATTCGGACACAAGGAGCAAATGCTGTAGTTATGTTCAAAAATCCAAAGTAGTGAATTACGAAAGAAATAACTTTTTTAAATGGCATTATTGCCTCAGTACAACTACATCACCTTCTATAGGAGGAAAAAATGAATATAAAATTACGGCTTAAAATAATGATTTTTCTTCAATTTTTTATTTGGGGGTCTTGGCTCGTTACATTTGGTTCTTATATGATTAATACGTTGCATTTTACCGGTGCGCAAGTTGGAATCGTATATAGTTCTAACGGTCTTGCAGCCATTATTATGCCCAGTCTTATAGGTATCATTGCAGATCGTTGGGTAAAAGCCAATGTTTTATACGGAATATTGCATTTCCTCGGTGCGATTACCCTATTTATTGCGGCTCAAATTTCCGATCCTACGATGATGTTTTGGGTAATGCTCTTTAACTCAATCGTATATATGCCAACACTTGCATTATCGAATACGATTTCTTATTTTAGTTTGGAGAACAAAGGGTTTGATATTGTAAAGGACTTCCCGCCTATTCGTGTCTATGGGACAATTGGTTTTATTCTTGCGATGTGGATTATTAGTCTTTCCAAAATTGAATTAAGTAATATTCAATTATTTATTGCTAGCGGCTCTTCGTTAGTACTTGCGCTTTACACAATTTCTCTTCCGGCATGCCCAACTTCCAACGAAATAAAGGACAAGTCGTGGGTAAGCCTTTTGGGGCTTGATGCTTTTGTTCTTTTTAAAGATAAAAAAATGGCTTTGTTTTTAATTTTTTCAATGCTATTAGGCGTTGCGCTTCAAATTACTAATACATTCGGTGATCCATTTTTACACGACTTTGCATTGAACCCTGATTATAAAAATAGCTTTGCTGTTAAATATCCAGCTATTTTATTATCAGTGTCACAAATTTCAGAAGTATTCTTCATTCTCACCATCCCGTTTTTTTTAAGTAAGTATGGCATTAAAAAAGTAATACTAATCAGTATGATTGGATGGACATTACGTTTTGTTTTCTTTGGGTATGGAACCCCAATTGGCGGTGGATTTTTACTATTGCTGTTATCAATGATCGTTTACGGTTGTGCCTTTGATTTCTTTAATATTTCGGGAGCGATTTTTGTTGAAAAAGAAGTCGATCATCGTATTCGAGGCAGTGCTCAAGGATTATTTAGTACGATGGTCAATGGTTTTGGCGCCTATTTAGGAGCTATAATTAGTGGCAAAGTAGTTGATTATTTCACAGTTGAGGGCGTAAGAAATTGGCAAAATATTTGGTTGTTCTTTGGCGGTTATACGTTCGTTTTGGCCATCATTTTTGCTATCGTTTTTAAATATAATCACGACAGTAACGCATTGAAAAATGGATAATATCACTTCCACAAAAGAAAGAGCCTTACCGTTCATGGTAGAAGGCTCTTTTGCTGTAATGGAATTTCCCACTAAAAATTCCACAAAATCCGCTAAAGCTTAAACGGAATAACGTTTTCTCCACTCTTCAAGAGACATCTCATTAAAACTCTCCATATCATCTAGTCTCAATGGTGTAATTAATTCTAATGAATTACCATCCGGGTCTGAAAAGTAAATTGCTGCATGTGCATGAGGATAGTTTGATAATACTAAAGGTTGATGTTCGGAAGTAAGGCCAAATTCAGTGCGAACTTTAATGCCAATTGAAGACAACCACTCTTTTACATGCTCAAGATCTTCTTCGTCAATTTTGAATGCCAAATGTCGGATAGATGGATGGTATTTTAATTCAACGCTATCACTTTCCCATAAACCTAACCAGCTTTCTCCTTTAACAATCCAGAAAAAAGCTACCTTTCCTTTATAATATGCGAGTTCTAACCCTAACTTTTGATAAAATACAATCGAGTTTTCTAAATTACTAACTGGTAAATGTGCTTCATATAAACCTTTTATCATTTCAACGTTCTCCCATTTCACCTTTATTTATGAAATAATATATAAAAAACACATTCCATTTACATCCATCTTTAGTCTGAAATTAAAAAAACCTATCTTCTAATCTCTTCCCCCTTTCTAAATAATCAAAATAATTATGTCAATCTAATTCCCACTACAATCATAAAAAGATTCTCTTTCTTTTTTCATAACAAGCGACTTTAATGTATCGCTTAATTCTTGAATTCGACTAGTTGTATTCATCATCATTTCAAGCATATTATGTTCGTCCTCCACCGAGTGCACAATCTCTCCTGTAGAAGTTGCATTTTGTTCGGTCATGTCATTAAGTTTTTCAATCTGGAATTGGATTGTTTCAAACTGAGAAATGGCGCTGCTTAATTCATTCATCCCTCTAGTTAAATCTATATTGGCATTATTAAATGAATCTTTTAGAACATTGAAGAAGTTGCTCACATCTTGTAAAAGCATTTCCCCTTGTTGTAACGCTCTTTCACCATCATCAGAGCGTTGATGAGCTTCTGTTGATTTTTCGAACAAAGTTCTCGTTACACTCGTAATACTTACCGTAATAGCAGCACTTTCTTCCGCTAATTTCCGCACTTCATCAGCAACGATGGCGAATCCTTTACCATACTCCCCCGCTCTTGCCGCTTCAATTGCAGCATTAAGAGCAAGTAGATTCGTCTGTTCTGCAATATGCTGTATGCCCTTTAATAAACTATCTACGGTTTTCAAGCTAGTCTGTAACTCATTCACAGTTTCGGCTGTAGAACTCATCGCTTGATTCATTACGCCCATTTGCACCATCGCATCCTGCATTTTCTTCCACCCTATTAGAATCTCCTGCTGAAGATCAGTAGATTTAGAAACAGTATCCTTTGAAATTGAGAATGTTTCGTTGACAAAATGCACAGATTCCTTCATCGTGCCATGAATCATTTGTAAGCTAGATGATTCCTGCTGAATACTTGCAGAAATATCCTCAGTAGCTAAAAGAATTTGTTTACTAGACCCAGATATTCGCTGCATTGTTTGTTGGAAATGTGTAACATGCTCATCCAATGCTTGACTACTTTTTTCAATTTCTTGAAACGTATTTTCAAGTTGATTTAATGACGTTTTTACTTCATTTTGTTGAATTGCAGCATGCTCAATTAGTTCATTGCCCCATTTTGCGATTAAATATAATGCAATAATAACACCATTCATAATCGCTAGAAGCGTAATGAATACCGTTATATCATCAAATGGACCTAATAATGATTCCGACTTAACAATATAAAGAATAAGGAAGCTGATGTTTGTTAGCACGCCAAAAAACAATAGTAATTCTTTCTTAAAATAAAGAGCAATAATAGCCACCGAACAAAGTAAAATATAATGTTTATTTAATGAAAAGCTATCAACTAAAAATAACGTAAAGACAACACTTGAAGGAATTATTCCAAAAATAAAACCTTTAACATACGTTTTAATTGGTAAAGAGTAATTACATATTGCTAAAGCAATAACGGCAAGTCCAACAAATAAGAACATAATGCCCTTTGAAAATATGAGCGGTCCACAAATTAGCGCAGCCAAAATTGCAATGATGGCTAAATTAACTCGATGGACCTTTTGTGTATCGTAGCGAATATTTTTCTCCATTAACAAATCCTCCTAAAAATGAATGGACATTCAGTATGATTTTCTATTATTATAAAGTATAACCACTACTTTTTATAGATAAAAATTGCATATTAGAGAATATTTCGCACTCAACAGAAATAAAGGGGGATCATTTTATGGGGAGAGTCAAACAACTTGCACCAAATTTTTATTGTATTGATACACACGATTTAAATCGAGAACAGCGTACAAGCTCTTATTTGTTGATTGATGAAAAAATTGCCTTAATCGAGACTTCTGCTAGTCCGTCAATGCCATATATAGTAGAAGGTTTAGATGAATTACATATTGATCTAGAGGATATTCAATATGTAATTGTTACGCATATCCATTTAGACCACGCTGGAGGAGCAGGTTTATTTTTACAAAGCTGTCCAAATGCCACATTCGTTGTTCATCCGCGAGGTGTATCTCATATGGTAGATCCAAGTCGTCTAATTGCAAGTGCTAAGAGTGTTTACGGAGCAGAATTCGATCGTCTATTTGATCCAATTGTACCTATTGATGCTGAACGCATTATCGAAATTGGCCATGAGGAGGTACTATCTTTAGGCCAGCATCAGCTAACGTTTTATCATACAGAAGGTCATGCAAAGCATCATGTATCGATGCATTATTCTGCTACGAACGGATTGTTTGTTGGAGATACTACTGGTGTACGTTATCCAGAAATGGAGAGCGAAGCAATTGATTTAATTATTCCCTCCACTTCACCGAATCAGTATGACCCATATACAATGGAGCAATCTATCCAGCTTTATGAAAAGTTAAATGCTTCAGAATTGTATTTCGGTCATTTCGGTGCATATAGAAATCCGGCTGAAGCTTACAGACAAGTGCGCTATTGGACGCCACTATTTCTAGCTGAAGGAAAAAAAGCGTTAACGGTATCTAGTGATTTTAAAGAACAAGTACATTTTTTAGATAGTCGCTTGAAGGCATTATTACACAACTATTTACAGGAAAACGGTATCGCAGAAAATCATCCCGTTTATCAAACAATCCCGTTCGATACCATTGTATCTGCAATGGGGATTCTTGATTATCTAGAAAAGAACGACGGATAGAATGTTGTTCTTGAACATGATTTATTTGAGGATTCCGTAGACGGCCCCTTTGCCTAGTACCTGCCAACTTCTCTTGAAAAATTTCGCTCGTCCTTTCCTGTTAATCTATAATTACTTCCTCAAGTAACAGAGGTACTTGAGTTTAATAGCAAGACAGTAGTGACCATCTCATACGGGGTGGTTTTTTTGTGGTTTTAAACAAAGATTGATAATAATTAATAGAGGCTGATAAAGAAATCCTGTGAGCTAGGATCTCTTATGAAACACGATAAAAAAAAGGCTGTTTCTTATAGAAAATACTTAATGCTCCAAAATAAACACATTGCTTCCCTCTTAAGTCGAAAGTAAGAAGTGGAAAAAATTACATATATAAAATAACGCAAAAAATTGTTAAGATTTGATAGGTAAAGTATTCTATGGAATGAAATTGGAAAGATGACTTTTCTCCAACAAGTGATTATATTGGTTTAAAATTATTTGAGAATACAATCCAACCTTAGTTAGAAAAGCGAAAGAGGTAAACATTTGGCTTGTTCAACTAGCGGGTGCTCTCATTATTCGATTCACGAAATCTCAAAAGAGAAAGACTGAGTGCGATCTACGCATTACATAGATGAATTATATCTTTCTGTTTACAGCAATAATCTTTCAGAAAACAGTCTTAAACAAACATAAAAAGAGGAGCAACACAATTGAAATTATTTTTAAATGTAACAACTTATTTAGTTACTGCTATTGCCGCAGTTCTCGCATTTTATTCTTTAGCAGTCATTTATTATGAATTAAGTGGTAGTGGTTTTGAGATGGATTTGCAATATTTACTTGGTATTCTCTTCATGGTACCTATTACCGTGATTATTTCGTTTATTATCTGTTATTTTTTAACTAAAAAAATTACTTGCAAACCGATACTATTTGGAACAATAATCGGCTTTTGGTTAATTAAAGTTATAGAAATAGTTAACGATTCATATAACTCATATCATTATCAATCAGACGAAGATTACATACCAAACTTCTTTATTAGCAACACAATTGACTTCTATATCCTGTTATTGCCAACCATTCTTGTGTTTTTATCTCATTTCTTATTAAAGAAATATAACAACTGGTTGCATATCAGTGGTTTTACACTTGGTGCAACTATCAGTTTCTTTACAACCTACGCAATAGTTCTTTTTATGAGACATGTTAATAATTCATTAACTTCGTATCATTATTTCGATAACAAAGAATTAATGATCGTTCTCGTAGGAACTGCTATTATCACAATTCTAGGAAATATTATCGGACTCAAGAAAATTAATCAGGCAAAAGAGAATTGATTTATCTCCCCGTAACTAGAACCCGGAGTAAATGTTTATTGTGTGAAAGCGAAGCGCTTATAGCTGACGCCTCGCTTTCGCTACAAAAGACATTTACTAAAAGAAATTAAATTCAAGCAATACACTACATTTCATAAGGAATTTTGGCTTCATTTGAAAAATTTGCACTAGCCCATTCACCCTCACGCTTAAACAACCCATACACAGCTTCTCGATCCGGCGGCGGTTCATCTATCCAATTTAGTAGCGTACGAATAATAGATTCTTTTTTCGGGAAGTGATGAATAAAGACTTCAGACTGTTCATGAAGTCGTGTCGTCCAAATTTGAGAACTTACCAATACCATTGAATAATATGTTCGGATGAGTTTACGAGAGAAGCCTTGTGTAAATATTTCAAAATCTTCCTTAGAAGCTGTTTCTAACCTTTTTAACGTCCGTTTAAGAGCTTCATAAATATCACCATTAAAGAGACTGCTATCTCCGATGTAAGTTTATACGGACCAAATCGTTCTCCTAAATCCTCTCCATACATACAGACACAGAGTTCCTTTAGAAATGCATTTTCGTAATAATTTGAGGGGGTAACCGTGTCGTCGTAATATGCTACAGCTATACCAACACCACGAACTAGAGAACGATAATTTTGAGACAGTTCTTCAGCAGTTTTTTAAAATTCTGACAACTTAACGGAACTCAGTTTGGACTCAAACAGCGCAATAAGGTCTAGATCTGATTTTTTTACAATCGCTTCTCCTAATATTGTTACCTTACTAATAATTCTAATAGACGTTTCTTGAATAACTGATTGTCAATGGTTTTACACACTTTTGCGTTAGGAGTGTGCCCTGCAAATCCATCAGAAATGGCAAGTTTACTACCGTCGTTTACTATCACTTGACCATAGGCAGCAGCTTCTGTAGTACACACATAGCAGTAACATAACTTGTCTTCAAGGACGATTTCATCCCATAATACAACACCCATTGCCACGGCATCTGGTAAATCAACAATATGCTCATTACTTCTTTGTAAATTATATTCAAGCAAGGAACGGTTACATTTAACAGAGAACACAGCTTCTTCTTTACCACTTGATAGTAATACATCCATATCGTCCTTATTCAATGCTGCTTCGCCTAAACATACATCAAATCCAATAATGGTAATAGGTATACCTGAGTTGAGCATAATACTATATGCCTCTGCATCTACATACACATTAAATTCTGCAACAGGCGTAGTATTTCCAGGGCCAAATCCAGAAGTGCCCATTGTGTAAATATGCTTTACCTTTTTCATTGTCTCAGGTGCTTTTAAAATAGCAAGGGCAATATTTGTAACAGGACCAATGGTTACAATTTCGATTTCACCAGGGTTATTTTCAATAATTTCAAGGATAGCATCTACGGCATGCTTGGTTTCTGGCAAAAGAGTAGGATTTATTAAATTACAATCTCCCATTCCGTCTTCACCATGAACATTAACAGCTGTAACTAAATCACGCATAAGTGGTTTGCCTGCTCCAACATAAAGAGATGGCTTTTGACCATTAACAACTTCGATAGTCATTAGTGCATTTTTTGTTGCCAATTCAACTGGGACATTGCCACAAACAGTTGTTATCGCTTCTACTTTAAGATTTGTTGATTTTAATGACATAATTAACGCTACAGCATCATCACTTCCAGTATCTGTGTCAATAATAATTTTCCTCATAACAAGACCTCCAATACTTATTTGTCCTGATTATATAATTCAATCTATAATGAAAATAGGTCAAATGACCAAAAGCGAAAAGAAGGCGAAAATATGGATTTTAAAGATATTGTGAATGATGCATCAACGAGTATTAAGAAAGAATTTATTTATAGAAGACATAAGAAAGGTAGCCTTATTATTCACCCACATGAACAAAATAATTATCTTTATATTCTAATTACAGGTAGAGCAGAAGTGTATAGACAAAGTTATGAAGGAGTGATGCTTTCCCTATATATTTATGATTCATATAGTTGTTTTGGGGAAATAGAAATTTTTAATGAAAAAATTAAAACACTCGGTGTTATTGCAAAAGAAAATTGTGAAACGATAGCGATCCATAAAACAAAGGTTTATGAATGGATGAAAACCGATTTTAATTTTAATTTTTACATAATTAAACAACTTGCTTCAAAATTAACTTTAAGTTCAGATACTACAGCAAAATTATCATTGCTAACAGTTAAAGATCGTATCTTATTAAGCATACATAATCATTATAAAATCGGTGATTTAGATAATCTTACAAAGCAAATTTTATCAAATGAGGTCTGTGCACCAATTAGAAGCTTAAATCGTTCAATAGCTCAGTGCATAAATGAGGGCGTCATAAGTTATAAAGATAAAAAATTCTCTATAAATTCAATTGAAGAAATAGAGCAATACCTTGAAAATTTTTTATTAAAATAAAATTATGGATTATATTTGTTTTCACATGTATAACTTTTTTTCAAATCGACAAGAGTACGTTCCTAAACGTACTCTTTAAAAGATAATGATACTATAGTATGTCAACACTAAACTGTACAAAAATTATAAGGGCTTTTACTTAGTGTTCCTGAATTCGAAAGTTATTGAACCGATGAACATAATCATCAAGTTCAAAAGCAAGCTGTTCAAGAGAAAAGAGAAATGGACTCCGTTAGCGAAATCTGTATTAAATACCTTAAAGGTCTCTTCAGCCACAGCGTAGTCATAAGGGCATCTTTCATCCCCGGTGATCTTTGGATACCGAATGTTTCAAAACTCTCTGAAATTAGCTTGTTAAAAAATTCTTTCCCTCGACCGAATCACATCTATTTTCGTCCCATGATCAGCGCCGCCGGCTTTCAAATACGAACAGAAATATAAAGTCAACTTTAGTAAGTAATTTAACATTAAATTTTGAAATAGCAAACGAAATTAAAATCTATTTAAAAGACTTAGATTACATAATAAAATTATAATCTTGTTAAAAAGCATCGCCACTAAAGCCGATGCTTTTTGCTTTTATCGGTTTTGCTCCTATCTGCCTGTTCATACTTAGAAGAATCCCTGAAAAGATGGATAGGACGTTCTAAATCGTGGATAGAATCCCTAAAAAGATGGATAGAACGTCCAAAGTCGTGGATAGAATCCCTAAAAAGATGAATAGAACGTCCAAAATCGTGGATAGAATCCCTAAAAAGATGGATAGAACGTCCAAAATCCTGGATAAGCACCTCATTGCTCCATTAACCGTTCTAAAGCCGATCGAAAATCCTGGCTCTCCCCTATTTCGCGGAAATTTTTAAATGGGTTGCTCCCATTTTTCATACGCTCCACTACAGCAGGAATCGTAAATTGATCTGGTGTTAAACGCTCATTAACCTCCTCCCAGTATAATGGCGTTGCCACTAATCCCTTCTCATTGCCACGAGTTGAATATGGCGCAATCATCGTCTTGCCTTCTGCGTGCTGCACATAATCTAAATATAATTTTTGATGTCTATTCTTCTTTAAACGCTCAATCGTATATAATTCCGGTTTTTGCTCACATAAAAAACGACAGATAAATTCAGTAAATACGCGCACCTCATCGTAAGTAAAGGCGTTTTCAGGTAATGGTATATATAGCTGTAATCCTTTACCCCCTGATGTTTTGACAAAAGATTGGAGCTTAAAATAATCGAGCATTTCCTTTAAATCCAGTGCCCCAGAAACGGCAAGCGAAAATTGATCGACAGAAGGTGGATCTAAATCGAAGACAATTTCAGTCGGATGATCTGTTTGTAATGTTTGAAAAGGTATGTGCAGCTCTAATGCAAGCTGATTGCCTAACCATAGTAATGTTTCTAGATTATTGCATACAAGATAATGAATATCGTCCATCCAACCTGTTGAAGCAAATGCAGGTATTTTCTCGGGACTACTTTTTTGATAAAAGCTTTCACCCGGCACCCCATGTGGAAATCGAATTAACGTAAGTGGTCGATCTCGCAAAAAAGGTAGCAAATACGGAGAAATCATTTGCAAATAATGCAAATAACCATCCTTCGTAATACCAACTTCAGGCCAAACTGGCTTATCAGGATGCGTTATCAGAACAGTGTCTGGAATAGGAAAAAGTTGACGCTGCATATGATGCCAATGACAATCCTCTGGTAATATTTCCAGTCGAAATGTATGAAAACGCGGTTCTCGACATTTGCTGCCATCAAAATCAATACATGCTATATCAACACAGATAGATGGCTCCAATTCCCATGTTTCATTATTTCTCTGCCCATTTGCTTGAAAAAAAGCAATAAGTGTTTTACGTTCTTCTTCTGACATTCCATGTTTAAAACTAACAACTTCAACTAACTTCTCCTGTTGATAAATACTGCCATGAAAATAACCATTGCTATGATCGTATTTCGTAACGATGACCGTAACATATCTCCAATTTTTTATTTTTAACCAATGCGCCGAGCGTGTATCCCCAACCCATTTACTTGTTTTCTTCTTCGCAACCATGCCCTCTCCATTGTAAACCTTAATAGCCTCCCAAAGAGGGTCACTATGCTCCACACTACTAATCACCTGCAAAGGACGCTGATCCTCATAATTGACAGTCACCGGGAGCTTTAAAGTCGTAAAAAGCTTAGAAATTTGCTGTTTGCGTGTTTTTAAATACTTACTTGTTAGCGACTCCCCTTTTAAGCTCAGTAAATCAAAAGCTATATAGTGACAAGGAAAAGTTTTTGCATGTGTAGCAATAACATCTTTGTTTTGCATTCTCCCCCTTTGTTGGACGAGCGAAAAATCACTATTAAAGTTATTCGTGAGACAAACTAATTCACCATCAAATGTAAGTGGTAAATACTTTTTAACTTTATTAAATATACTTTTACAAAAATCGAGTATCTCTGGAAACAAGTTATTTAAGTTATTGCCATTTCTACTTATTAACATTGGCTGTTCGTCCCATACTAACATACATCTAAATCCATCATATTTTGTTTCGTACATCCATTCCTCACCAATAGGCGTTTCAAGCACTTCCGTTAAAAGCATCGGTTTCATAAGAATACCTACTTTTCTTTTTACCTTCAGTTTTTGACGATTTCAGTTTAAGATACATAAAAATAAGTAAAATATATCATAGTAAGAAAAACGAGGTGATACAAATGCATACAGTTTGGAAAGGCAGTATCTCATTTGGTCTTGTCAATATACCGGTAAAACTTCATGCCGCTACTGAAAATAAAGACATTAAATTACGACAGCTCCATAAAGAATGTCATACCCCTATTAGCTATAAAAAGGTTTGTGAAGGCTGTAATCAAGAGGTAAAAGATGAGGATATTGTGAAGGCGTATGAATATGCCAAAAATAAGTTTGTCGTATTAGATCAAGAAGAATTAGAGAGCTTGCGGAAGGAAAATGAAGATAAGGCCGTTGAAATCATTGATTTTGTGAAATTAACTGAAATCGACCCTATATATTTTGAACGTACTTATTTTTTATCTCCTGATTCGACTGGCGGAAAGGCTTATTCCCTTCTACGTCAAACTTTAGAGCAATCCGGAAAAATAGGCGTTGCTAAAATTATTATCCGTTCAAAAGAGCAATTAGCGATCGTCCGCGTTTATCAAAACGCTTTAGTGATGGAAACGATTCATTACCCTGATGAAGTAAGAAGTGTTGGGGATGTTCCAAATGTGCCAAGCGAACAAAATATAGTTCCAAAAGAGCTAGAAACTGCACTGATGCTCGTTGATCAATTAACGACCGAATTTAATCCTGAAAAATATACAGATGATTATCGCAATGCATTAATGGAGCTTATAGAGGAGAAAAAAGCTACGAGTACTATTTCAGCTAACGATAAACGCCCAGTCCCGGATAATGTCACAGACTTAATGACAGCGCTCCAAGCCTCCTTAGAAAAAACGAAAAAGCCTGCAACGAGAAAACGAGCAACGAAAACGAAGAAAAATGCTTAAAATACACATATAAGAAGCGTATCCTTTATTTATTGGATATGCTTTTTTTAAGAATCTCCCTTTTACTTGTTACGACCAATAGCTTGTCTTTATACTTTCCATATTTGTTATAAAAATTAGGTTTGCTAATCTCCTCAAAATAACGATTCCATTGAAACATTTTAATGAATATCGAAAAAATTGGCTTGTAATTTGACTTTTCTAAGCCTAGTTTTTGTAATATAAATCGTTTTATTATTCGATAAACTCTAATGAAATAATGTGTATCTAAGAAAATAATTAAGTCAGCATTCGAAAAGCTTTGTGCTACCCAGTCCTCATTATGAACGCCCTCAATAATCCAAGATTTCGTCAGAATAATATCATTCAAATAATCCACTTTTTGTTGCTCGGTTCTTCTAATATCACCAGAATTTTGTCTTATCCAAACAACATTATCTAATTCATAATAAGGTATATTTAATTTCTCAGATAATTCTTTCGCTAAAGTTGTCTTCCCACTCCCAACAGAACCAATGATATGTATTTTACGCGAAAATTCTTTGTTCAAACAAACCCTCCTAATCATCTATTAATATTATTTATGGCTCATCGCAATAGCGTGGGTTGATTTCTGTTCCGCCTAGGCGCTTCGCTTTCGTGCAGTTAAAACATTTGCCACTGGCACTTCGCTTTCGCACATAGCAAAGCGTCCTGGGGGCGTCCGATGAGCCGCTTCGCTCCATGATTTCAACTGTGACGCTGATCCACAAGGAGTCACCGCCTTCACTCCAATTAACTTATATACATGGCATTCATTTATAAACACCATTACATTATAAGAACCTAATTTGCACGAATATTGGATACATTATACAATATTCTTACAATTAAAGAAAAAGTTGAAGGAGCTAAAATATATGTTTCAAAATGAGTTTAATGGAAATCTAGAGAAATATAATAACCCTATTGAATATGATGCACTTTATGAAAATCACAAAGTAGATTTACATTATATTGAAGATCACCTAAAAACAAAGAACGCTACGATTATTGAATTAGCTTGTGGGACAGGTCGATTAGCTATTCCTCTTGCCAAGCAAGGATATGAGGTTTATGCAATTGATATTCACGAAGGGATGATTCAGCAAGCTATTGAAAAAGCGAAAAAGGAGAATGTTAATGTACATTTCACTGTGCAAGACTGCACACAACTTCATTTACCAATCACCTCAAATTTTATTTATATGACAGGTAATTCATTTCAACATTTTTTAAGTAATGAAAGTCAAAATGCTTTATTCCAATCCGTTAAACAACATCTACATCCTGGAGGAGAATTTGTATTCGATACGCGGAACCCTATTCTAAGCGAGCTATCTATTGTAGATGAATACGAGGAAAGCTTGGTTACTAGCAATGGAGAAAAACTAACCATTCAACACCATGAAGAATATGACCCTATTACACAGATTTTAACTGGTCGTTCTATCAATAAACTAGAACATTCAACTTTCGAAGATTCAATTCGAATTCGCTATACATATCCAATGGAATTGAAAAGGCTATTAGACCAAAATGGATTCGACTTGTTACATCTATATGGGTCATGGAACAAAAGTGACTTTACAAAAGATAGTATTTGTATGATTGTACATGCACAATTGAAAAAATAAGGCTTTTTTCGAAAAGATTGTTGCTATTCAACTATTGAAACAGTTTAGTTTAACAAGGATATTGGTTATTTGTCAGTTAGTTTGTAGAACGAGAGGAGCGATAAAGTAAGTATGAAGGTAATCATCTTTTTATACAATGGCGTAACTATGTTGGATGCGATTGGGCCTTATGAAGTTTTAAAGAATATGGAGGATACTGAAGTATTATTTGTCGCAGAAAAAACAGGAGAAATAAAAGCTGATTCAGGTTTTATAGACATCAATGTGAAATACAACATCGATGATATAAAAGATGCAGATATTTTAATAATACCAGGTTCAACTATAGGGTTTATGCAGGAAATGAAAAATGCAAACGTATTGAATTGGATAAGGGAAGTAGATAAAACTACAAAATGGACAACTTCTGTATGTACAGGTTCATTATTATTGGCCTCAGCAGGTTTACTCAATGGATTAAAAGCAACATCGCATTGGAGAGTTATCAATTTACTTAGCAATTTTGGAGCAATTGCAACAAGAGAAAGAGTAATAGAACAAGGTAAATATATAACTTCATCAGGGGTATCTGCTGGTATTGATATGGCTTTACATTTATCTAATAAACTAGTTGGTGAAGATCAAACCAAAGCAATTCAGCTTACTATTGAATATGATCCACAACCAATTTTTAATTCCGGTAATTTTTCAAATGCAGAAGAAAAAATCAAAAAAATTGTAGAGAAGAAATTAACAGAAGACGTAAAAAAAGAACTTGGGTTGCTAGGTATGATTAAAAACTCAAAAAATATACTTAGATTAATTAAATAAACTTTTATCGTTACAATAAAATAGTTTAATTCCTACTCCACTAAAGGGTGCAAGAGTTATAGATGCAAGCTGTCATTTTGGTAGCTTTTCTTATTGCACTAAAATGATGATAGCAAACTAGAAGCAACAATCTTGGAGAAAATAGCCCAAAATAAAAAAACTACTTCACGAACACAAGTTTCCTTTTCTGTTATAATGAAGAAAAAACTAGGAGCTCAATAGATGATAAACATTCGTGAACGCATGGAGCATTACCGTATAACAGGTTTAAGCATTGTAGCTATCGAAAAGGGAAAAATCAGTAAGAAGGAGCATTTTGGTGTTCTAGAAACAGGTACCGATAAAATAGTTAATGAGCACTCCATTTTCAACGCTTGCTCAATTAGTAAGTTTCTAACAAGCATTTTAGTAATGAAATTCGTAGAACAAGGGATTGTAGATTTAGATGAAGAAGTTAATAAAAAACTAGTTTCATGGAAGGTTCCTGACAATCCTTTGACAAAGCATAAAAAAGTTACATTACGCAACTTACTCTGTCATCAATCTGGTATTGTGGACCCTGAGGGCAGTTTTATGGAACTAGAATCTTTCAACGAAATACCGTCCATGGTAGAAATATTGAATGGTACAACGGCTTTTTGCCCTACTACCATTGAAGTGACATATGAACCTGAAAGTGAATTTCACTATTCTGATGCGGGCTTTTGTCTTATTCAACTATTACTAGAAGATATAACGCAAAAACCTTTTTCTTATCTACTGGACACTTTTATATTTAAACCCCTGAGTATGACGAACAGTACATTTTCTACCTCTCTTTCAACATCGAATTTAGAAAATTTTGCATGTGGTCATGATCAAAATGGAGCGTTAATTCCAGGGAAATATTCTATTTATCCTTATATTGCAGCTTGTGGTATATGGACTACCCCGAGCGATTTAACAAAATTATTACTGGATTTTATGAATGCTATCAAAGGCCAAAGTAAAATTGGCATTTCGTCCAAACAAGTCAAAGAACTATTCCGCACACAAGGCTGTAAAGAATGGACAGGTCTCGGCGTATTTCTAGATGGCATGGGTGAAAACCTTGAGTTTTCCTCTCTTGGCTGGGGTGTTGGATTTCAATGTATGCTAGTCGCCTACCCTTACCTTGAACAAGGGATTGTTATGATGACCAATACTGACACAGGTGTGCATCAAATGAAGGGAATCATAGGAGAAATCTACCGTTCGCTTTCCTAATGATGGAAAAAGAGGCTGATGATCTTATGTAAGAGTATAAGAATAGAGGATAATTAGTCTTATAAAGGCTAGTTATCCTCCTTTCTTATTTAGCTTTGATCTTGATGGTAAAGTTCATCAATTGACAGAGGAAGATGAAATTCCTGAATCGCTGTCTTTTGCTAAACTAATGCAGCCTGTTAGTTCAAAAATAAAACTATTAATTTTTAATAACTACTGACTCACTAAATATCATTCTTTATTCAATTAGTTTGCCCTACAGCTACAATTTTGCAAGTTGAAATTGCAAATCTAAAAATTGGTTGATTAGGACTTATTGGTAGTGTACCTAACACAATACCAAGACCTGTTTGTTCCACGTTAAAATCTACTGCAATAGACCCGTTATTTGCCAAAAGATTTACTGTGGAACCAATAAGTGAATTCAGCAATTGTCTAATTGGCCGTTCCCGACAATTGCATTCACATCCAGAATCAACAGGCGGTAACAAGTTGATAGTAGGTCCGGGTGGGAAAAAACCTACCCCTGTTACATCAGAAATATTTACCACAAAAGTTTGAGTTCCATTTGTAACAGTAACTAAAAAATCATTCACCTCAACAATAGTATATAAAAAAAGGAGAGGAGGTACATTAGGTGCGTCTGCAATAGTACCAAGAATTACAGTTTGCCCAACAAGTTGTTGTAAGACTGACTGAAGTGGAGAAACACAACAGTCACAAAGACATGAAGATGAAGGGACTGAAGGACAACAATTATTAAGCGCTGTGAATTTAACCGGAGGACAAAAACCAATAGGTTTTATTCTAGTAATTTTCTTTTTTTCAGACATAATTTCACCCCACTATTTCTAATAGAATATGCTTTTAAGAAATATTAGATTGGATTAAAAACTACTCAAGTTTTTATCGAACATGAACAAACATGTACCGTTAGTTGAGGAAGACAAGGTAAAACAACAATCGTTACAATCAAAAACATTAAAAATAAACCAAACATAAAATATATAGAATATGTCTGGTCTATTTTTTTACTTACGTTTGAAGGTTGTCACCTAAATATAAATGATCAAACTTCTTTCTTCACCTTATAATGCATTTGCACCATTTGCCCAAAGCGTTGTGTATTTACTAACTCCAGGTCTTGAAATGGATTATTATCCTTGAACAATGGAATGCCAGAACCTAATAGGTGCGGTGTAACCGTAATAATTATTTCATCTATTAACTGTTCCTTTACAAAGTGATCGAGAATTCCCGCTCCACCTACCATCCAAATTTTAGAGCCTTCCTGCTCCCTTAACTTTTTAGTAAACGTTACAATATCTTCATTTACAAACTCAACATGTTCGTTTTGTCCACTTAGTGACGTTGTAAATACATAATTTTTCTTATCGGGATATGGAAAAGACTCAATATGGTCTACAACCCAATCATACGTTCTTTTACCCATAATAATGGTATCAATGGATTGATACATGTCTGAATATCCAGCATCCCCTTCCCCCTCTGCTTCTTCTAGCCATTGTAAATCATCATTCTCTTTCGCAATATATCCATCCAAACTAGTTGCAATGTATAAAATGATTTCTCGTGACATAACATCATCTCCTTTAAACTTTTGAAAAACTACTGAACAAGATCTATACTAAACAAAAAACATGACAACTACTGGCATGATTAAATGAAAATAAGGTGAGAAAATGTCAAAAGCAAAACGACTATTAGATATCCTTCTGTTTGTGAGTGCAAAAAAGAAATTTACTGCTCAGGAAATTTCAGATGAATTCAATATATCGATTCGCACGGTTCATCGATATATTTTAGATTTAAGTGATATGGGCTTGCCTATTTATGCAGAACAAGGGCGGAACGGTGGCTATACTGTCCTATCGAGCAGACTTCTTCCACCTATTTTATTTACAGAAGATGAAGCCGTTTCGATTTTCTTTGCGTTTCAATCTCTTCATTATTACCGTGATTTACCCTTTAATACGGAAATACAATCCGCTTCTCATAAGCTATATGGCTCGCTTCAGGAAGAGGCAAAGAGGAAAGTGGATCAACTTCAATCTTACATCGCGTTTTGGAATCCTAAACGGGCAATTGAAACCCCTTTATTGAAAGACGTTTTAGAGGCAGCTATTGAAAACAAAAATATACATTTTCACTATGAATCAAAATCAGGTACAACTACGAAACATACTCATCCAATTGGTGTGTATGCTCATGATGGGTTGTGGTATATGCCCGCCTTTGATTTCACAAAACAAAAAATAATACTGTTTCGTGTAGATCGCATACTTTCCATTATAGAAAGTGAAGAAAACAAAAAGGTATTTGTAAATTTGAAGGAATGGTTTAGTAGCAATTTTGAAACTAAACAACCTATCCGTTTACATGTACTATTATCAAAAGAAGGTGTGCGACAATGCAAAAGCGCACCAAACCTTGAAGAATTGGTCGTGATCAAAGAAGACGGCACCGGTTATATTAATTCCATTATAGACAAAGGAGAGCTGAATTTTATTAGTCCCCTTTTCTATCGACTTGGCATGCATGCACAAATCGTAGAACCGAAAGAATTGGTCGATATTTTACGACAGCAAGCAAAAGACATTTTATCTATGTATCCAGAAAATGACTAAAGTTATATGACGATTTTGTAAGATTGGCGTAACATTCATCGTTACTACTTTATGGATAACTTCCGTATACTTTGTCAATGAGGAGTGAGAAAAATGAAACCAATTGAATTAAACAAACGAATTGATACACTAGATTATTTAAGGGGATTTGCTTTATTAGGAATTATTTTAGTCAATATTCCAGCATTAATGTTGATTAATCTACCAGACACATCTGTGGATGTTGCATATAATAGGTTTTTAACACTTTTTGTAGAAGGTAAGTTTTTCACCATTTTTTCATTTTTATTTGGTGTAGGCTTTTATATTTTTATTTCCCGTGCCATGGCTAAAAATGAAAATGCCTACTTATTATTTATTAGAAGAATCATTATTTTATTGTTAATCGGACTTGTACACTTTTATTTCCAACCTGGAGAAGCATTAACTATTTATGCAATATTCGGGCTAATAGCGTTACCTTTTTACAAAGTTCGTAAAGAAATAAACCTGACTATAGGGCTTATTTTATTAGCGGTAACCGCTTATTTTGGTTTCAAAATTGCTATGCCGTTCCCTCTAATTTTACTAGGATTAGCTGCTGGGCAGTATCGAATTTTTGAAAAGATCCATGACAATCGTAAAAGAATAGCTATCTTGACAGTTATTATGTTCTTTATTAGCGTAGGGGGATTGCTGTATCAATGGCATTATGTCCCAGAGGCAATGGTGAACTTTGATCAAATGACAGAAGATGAGCTTAAGGTACATGTGACAAACATTGAAAAGTTTACACTAATCGGGCTTCAATTTAGCCCATTTGTATCAGCATTTTATGTAGGATTATTAATGCTTTTACTACAACGTCCTTTATGTCAAGTTTTGCTTTCACCTTTAAAAGACTATGGTCGAATGGCATTAACAAATTATTTAGGACAAACTGCGCTGATTTTAATAATTGGTAATGCTTTTCACCTTATTGGCAATATTCGTTTCATCCAATCTCTATGGATTTGTATAGGCATTTACATTTTCCAATTGATTTTCAGTAAAATTTGGTTAAAATTCTTTAAATTTGGTCCATTTGAGTGGTTATGGCGCATGGGTACGTATTGGACAGTACCTTCCTTACTTAAAAATTCTACTAATTCTAAAAAACACACCTAAAAAACAGTTGTTGATTTAGACAAAGGCCTAACAGCCCTCTTTTCTTTTTCATAAGATGGTAGTGTATCTAATTTGCTTCCAACTTGCTCATACCTTGGGCAAAAAACACACCCCCATCATTATTAAATCTTTCTTTGGTCACTTTTCGCTTAGGAAAAGTGGCCTTTTTTTCATATCATTTACCCCAAAAATTCACTTTTAATAAAAAACCGACAAAATCATTAAAGATTTTGTCGGTACTCTGCTTATTTAGCAGCCCAAATATCAATTTCTAATTTAATGTCAGGAAGTCCTAAAGCAGTAATATAAGCTATCGTCATAGATGGATAAGGATTTCCAAACATCATCTCCCATTGTTGATCGAAGTCATCCCAATCTATCTCTTCAGTTGCCCAAATATTGGCCTTCACCACATTGTTTGCGTTAAGTCCCTCTGCTTCTAATATTAATTGAATATTTTTTAATGTATTTTTAACCTGCTCTGATAGTGTCGATGGCAATTCACCGCTAGCTCCTACTCCAATCTGTCCAGATAATGCATACATTGTTGCATCCTTAGGAATTATTGTAAGATGGCTATAATTGCCAACAGGGCTAGGTACTTGGATTGGATTTTTGCGTGTTATTTTAGTATTCATGTTAATCTCCTTTAGGTTTATATTTTTCTAAAAAAGGGCAGACTCGCCCCTAAAAACTCCATTTTAGAAAAAAACAGCCGTTGAGAATCCGATACCCATAGATAAAAAACGTATTGATCTTTTTTTCATTTGGATTCTCCCCCTCACCTAAAATTAATTTCACATTACCATAATTTCCTTTAACAATCAAATCTCTACATTTTTAATTTTTTTCCTTTTTCGTAAAGATTTTTATCAAACCTACTAAATAGTAAATCACACTTGACACTATTACACTATAAAATAACACAGTAATTGACGTTGGACCCCATACTTTAATAAATTCCCAATTTGATCCCCCAGGTAATACTTTCGGGAACATCATGATCAGTGCAATAATTATTGCAACACTTAAAGAATGAAAAACTAATAATAAAGCCCTTTTCATATTTAAAGCTACAATAATACGTTGTTTTTTAATAACCTTCTGCAAGGATTGTAGCAATAAAACGCTTAAAAACATCCCAAAGCCTACAACAATAACGCATATAAGTGACAGCGTTTTATCCAAATTCTGAAAGTTGTCAGCATGAATAGTATTTACCGTTTTCCCTTCCCATAAATCCATCACACCCTGCCCTATTGCAGTTGTATAGCTCGAGTTCATATTGGATAATACGGCTACTCCTATTTGTTCATCGGGCTGCATGATGAAATAAGATGAAAATGTAGGGTTTTCTCCAGCATGGAATATATATTGTTTTTTATCTTCTTTTCCTCTAACTCCCCATCCACTTGCGTAGTATGTATCCTTATCGAATGGCTCTACAGATTGATCTGGAATATGCGATTCTTGAATAATTTTATTCTCAATCGCATTAATTTGGCTATTTCCTAACTGAAGCTTTAACCAGTTTGCTATATCGTTTGTATTACTAATAATATATCCAGCAGGTATATTTCCACGGTAGATAGGTGGTGTGTATTCCTGTTCTCTCATCAGTCCTATTTTATATCCTGACGCCATCTCATTAGATTCAACTTGATGAAGTCCAACAAATGAATCTTTCATATTGATTGGCTCTAATATATGCTGTTTGATATACATATCAAACGGTTGTTTTGAAACCTTTTCAATAACGAGTCCTAAAACATCATAATTGACTGTTGCGTATTCAAATGAGCTACCTGGCTGTCTATTTAATGGCTGATCAAGCAAGTTTTTCACAGTCAATCCAAGTGCGTTCTCTTCGTTACTTTTAGGAATATTTGTTATTGTGTTCGTAGCTATACCACTTGTATGATACAGTAACTGATTAATAGTAATCGTCCGAGGTTCTCCATTATATTCCAACTCCAACCACGGGATATACTTTCGGACATCATCAGAGCGTTTTAGTAACCCTTCCTTTTCCAATTTTAAAATGGCAAGTCCAGTGAAGGCTTTCGATGTAGATCCTAGTTCAAATAATGTATTGGAGGTAACTGGTGTTTTTGACTGAACATCGGCATATCCAAAACCTTTTTCATAAACCGTTTTCCCCTTCTCAACAATTACTAGCGATATCCCTGGAATTTTACTAATCGCCTTTTGCTCTTGAATAAATTGATCAATCATTTGAGTTTTTTCATTTGCATCTGCGTTTACGATTGTAGGCGTTAAACTATAAAAGGCCACAATCGTAACAATTATAGACAAATAGATTTTTAATAGTGCTTTCATTTTCATTTCTCCTTTAAGCAATTAATGCTGGGTATAAGGTTATAAATTATCATAACAGCACCGTTAACTATATCAAGCATTTCGGACTACAACAATCGTTTTACATGACTAAAAACATGACAACATGACAGTTTTGTAACGTATAGTGCATAGATAATCTTTATAAGCTTGAAATCTTGAATAGACATAAAAAGACCAGATTCTCATTCAAAAAAATAAGAACTGATCTTTTTTATGATATCCATTAGGATTTAAATTTTTGCTCAAAAGCTTTCAGCAACTGATGCACGAAAAAACTGTGTAGTTATCGTTTATTTTTAATGACAACCTCAGTTACAGCTAACGCTTTTCTTGGTTTTATATTGTCCATAATAATATCCGCGATATCATTAGGATCCATTAATGTTTTAGTTTTTTCCTCAGTAAATATCCCGTCCCAAAACTCTGTTCTCATACCACCCATGTATACAGCACATACATTAATCGCTGTTTCGTTTAATTCTAATGCTAGACTCTCGGTAAATCCGCGTACACCAAATTTACTAGCACAATAAACAGATTCCGTTACTTTTCCTTCTAGACCAGCTGTTGAAACAATATTGATGATTGTTCCTTCATTACGTTCTTTCATACCTTTTAATACTGCTTGTGTGCAAAAAATTGTTCCTTTTAAGTTAATATCAATCATTTGATGAACTGAATCCTCACTCAAGTTTTCAGCATTATCAAAATAGCCAACACCCGCATTATTAATTAATAAAGGAATGGATCCAAAATCATCTTGTATAGATTGAATTATTTGAGTAACCATTTGTTTTGAAGAAACATCCACCTCATAAATAGAATAGCCATTAGTTAACGCTTTAGCCGTATTCTCAAGCTTTGATTTTGTTCTACCAAGTAAACAAATATGATAGCCTAAAGTCGAATATTTTTTAGCAAGCGCTGCACCTAAGCCACTACCTGCCCCTGTTATAACAACGATGTTTTTACTCATATTGATCATCCTCTCTCGCAGTTAATTATACCAGAATAGGAACTCCTATCAATAAATTATTCTCACCCCGCCTTATCAAAAAGCCTTATTATGTACTGTTACTCATCTGAGTTATTCATATAATACACCCAAAATGGTAGAAAGTCATAGCTCATTCGATAGCTAAAGAAGAAATATATAAATATCAATTTCTACATTTTTATTGAAAACTGATGAATACGTTTAGAGCATGTCTATAGAAACTGAATACAATGATTATGTAATCTGCGGATTATCAATCTATTTTTTGAAAGAGGTGAATTTAAATTGCCTTTAACTACAGGACCAATTGAAAATACAGGGAATCAACCAGCTAATGCAGCTAACGTTCGTGTCAAAATTCTCAATCTAACTGGAGGTTTACTAACTGGAGTAGTAAGAGTTTTTAGACTTGACGGAGCAAGACAATTACTATCTACAACTCCATTTGCCGCAATTGCTAACGGTTCAACATTCGTAACTCCAAGTGTAGGTGTTTCTGCTCAATATGAAGTTGAAATCGTTCCTAACCAAACTGGCGGTATATATAGCGTTTATGGTAGAACAGCTGCAGGGGTTCTCATTACTGCCCAAAGGTTTGTAAATGCAGAATTAACACAAATACTTTAATTTTCGGAAAAAACTTTGACTAACATTCTTCGTTTAAAGTAATTAAAGGTAATTCAATTGGGGTACATTTGAGAACAAGCTTCTCCTTTGTAACCTAATTTCATTTTGCTGAATAATTATGTAAAGTCACTCAATTTTTAATGAGTGACTTTTTAATTTAGAGTGTAGTACTGAATTGACGTTCCATATAAACATTCCACTTTTTAACATTTTTATTCTAATTACATCTATCTTGGTCTATATATGTCCATCTTTTCTTGTCAACCAACATTATTTTGTCATTTTTTGGGTTTTCAATACATATACTATTATATTTATTAAGCAAAATGCATACTTTCATCGAACACAGAATATAATTCTGGAGGGTGTTACATGAACACTATTAAATCTTTAATTTTCCCCCAAGACTTGCATAGATTAAGCAAAACTCTACTTAAAGAGATTTGTAATAAAATGACTTTAGATACCAATGGCAATGTATATGAATTAGCTAGCAGAGTATGGGATGTTTTTGAGCATACTAATAGCGATGTTCTTAAAATAATTAGCGATAATATTTTCTCTGGAGCAGTTTCCTTAGCTTGGTACCAGGCGACAAATAAAACTGATTTAACAGGTTTTAAACAAAGTATTATTAATAAAATGCCATTTAATCCTTTCGAAACAGTAGTTACACCAAATAGCGAAAATGTTCCTATTGATCCTACCATTATTGCTGCTGCCGATATCGAAGGTTCACAAATATATTATTTGCGATTCATTCATAGAACAGGTGTTAATGTTGATTACTTTTTAGCAAACCGTAGAGAATACATTAAACATGAAATTACAACAGTTTACATTGATGAAGTTAAGGGAATAATTGAAGTACGAGCAAGTTCAGCTGTTGCAAAAAAAATAATTGCCTGGTTAACTAAAGTAGTTGATGAACAATATGAATTCAAACAGTATGATTTATTAGAAAATTATGGTGGTAATCTTGCGACTTTAGCGGATTCCCTTCAAGGAAGGCTGATTGATGCTACAGGAAGACCAGCAGGATTAGTCAATACATTTGAAGAAACGCAGGGTCAATCCATTGTGAGTATACTTTCTGCAATTGACGAATACTATACTAATGGTGAATTATCAGTTCTAGAGCAAAATTTAAATTGCGAACATATCACCGGTATTTTAGAAACAACACCTTTTACTTTGTTACTGTTAAGTGGTCTTGAAACGATAGGATTAGGTAGTATTAGAGAACTAAGAGGTTTACCCTTATACAATTATTTAGAGCCTTATCTTTCCAAACAAAAAGGATCTATACTATTTGAACACAGTGTTGATGGTGTTAAACAAGAATATTCTGTTCGAATCGGTGTAAATACAAAGACATTTAAGTTCAATGTATTTGCGTCTGAACCTGTATTGGATTATATTAGAGAAAAATTGATTTACCAAATTTATTCTGCGAGGTAAAAGTATTGAGCAATTTAAAGCCATGGGAAATTTCTCAAAAAATAGATAATGCACTTGAGGTAATTGCTATCAGTAAAATTGATAAATTTTACCATAGTTATATTGCAAAAATAACTAACTTGCCTCTTGGATTAGTTATTGATCAATTATCTGAATTAGAAAAACAAGAAGCACTCGTTATAAAATTAGAATTTCAATGTGAGGAATGTAGTAGAAGTATTTTAACTGCTAGTAAATCCGAACTTGAAAATATCGATTCCATTACATGCAAATATTGTGGTACAGAGAATTGTTTTGATCCTTTGAACGCTATTCCAATCATTGAATTAAGTGAGGATTTCAGACAAAGTTTTTCAAAAAAAAAATTGCTAATAAAAAGGAAAATGTCGGGATAACTAAACACAATAAACCCGAGAGTTTAAGAGAAATTATCGATATTTTAACAAAAGAAAATTCTGATCAAGTATTGGATAAAGTATCAAAACTTGGGAAAGTTACTATTATATTAGGAGATGGTTATATGGGTGAATCTAGTAAATATGGTGGTCTAACTTTTGGAGAAAACAAAGGTAATATAACTATTGAAAACAATGGTACACTCAGTCAAGGGATAGCTAGCCCACCAAGTGACATTATCAATGCTTTACAACAGCTTCAAGAAGAAGTTCAGCACCTAGCAGATGAACAACGAGAAATTGCAGAAGCTCATTTTGAACTCCTTAAAACTCATATTGAAAATGGAGATAATGAGAAAGCTAAAAAACCATTAGAGAAATTAACTAGTATACTAGGTGTTATTAGCTCTATTGTCTCGATCGCTTCTGCATTAGGTCTTGGAATTCCTTTAAAATAATTTATTTCAATTATGCGATGATTTAGGCTAACATCATTTACGAACTCCTTTTCAATTTCCGTGACATCCGCGGAGGCTTTGGGCCAACGTGATGTTGGTCACTCAGTCGTGTGTTGTTGCTGTCGCTTCGCTTTCGCACAGAAAAATTGCCACAGGACGTGGCGTTCTTAGACTGAGTTCCTATATTTCAGCGGATGTTAGTAAGGTAGAATGTAATGAAAACACAGTTCATAAATCACAATATCAATAATGGGAAAACTTTTTAATATTGTCTTTTAAAGATGCTATATATTACAAGGGACTGAAAAACATCCCGTTTTTAATGCAAAAAAAGACCAATTCTTGCTCAAATGATATTGAACATGAATTGGTTTTTTTATTCTCCTCTACTATCTTTTTCTTCTAAAAGTGACATGATTCGTTTCAAATTCACGGCGAATTTTGTTGTTGTACTCTATTCGTTATGTTTAGTCCTCTTAAAATAGGGAAAAGAAAAAATATAGAACCAGATACAATATTTTGGGGAGGGGTTAATAATGGCGAAACGAAGAACAGGTGTTGTAATTACAGCGTTAGCTTTAATAGCATCTTTTTTTAGTAAAAAAGAAAACCGTGATAAAGCATTAAGTATGCTCAATAATGCAAAAACTAAATTAGGATCCTATTTAAATACTGCGGAAATGGACAAAAACATATCAGAGCGGATAACTGCTCAAGCAGCGACACGAGCTGGAACATCTCCAACAAAAATAGCTTCAAACGAAATGGTTGCTGAAGGTGGAGGACATACCGGTATCCACTTTTTCAATGAAGAAATTCAAGGAAAAGAACAATAATAACACAAGCATTCTCAATCCACTTTAGAAAACTGGATATTGTAACTAATTAAGTTTTTCAATTATATATTAAGTATTAAAAGTCGATTTATACCGAAAATTTTGGTATAAATCGACTTTTTCATTGGCTTGTCCAACACAGACTTTTAATGGTGTTTCCTCTGCTGTTTGATCAGCATTTTCGGCTTTCTTACCACTGTCACTTTCGTTATCTTTGTTACATGCTACTAACAAAATAACTAGTAGCAATGTTAGTGGTACTAAAAATAATTTTTTCATTGTTCAAAATCCCTCCTCCATAAATATAAATAAACGGATGGAGATTTACTATATCTAATTTTTTCTCTTTCCTTTGCTCTCCTCTACATTTAGCTTTTTTCTCAGCCTCTTAACAGCGATACTTTTAAAATGCCTTGGTAGAATTACATCATAAAAATGTTTTTACCATAAAAAATAAGCATTCAATCAAAAGATTTCCTGCCCATAAATTGATTTGCAGAAGCTGTTGCTGTTACACAGTTGCAAAAATAATAATTCATTTATCCATTATAATTCAAGTGATCATCTTTACACAAATTAGGGTACAAGTTATTCTTGTACCCTAGAAACCCTGATATATAAGCATTTGTAGCACTATCTAAAAATGTTATGCTCATATAGATAATCATACGAAAGATCGACGAACAAGTACTCATGCTCGTTAATTGCAATCGAAAATGTTCTTGTGATTTCTCCTGTCTCGATATCTCGATAGAGCTCTGAAATTTCTCCGCTTTGATCGTTGCGCATTTTAATGATTGTTTGTAGGAAGTATGGTCGCCAACTCCAGTTTTTATTGATCGCCCTAGGCTGCAATTCCCACTGACCATCTATACGCATGACGTTTGGGGATAGTTGGAAACCATCTTCATTGCAAATATATACTCGGAACGAATAACTATCCAACAACTGCGCTAGATACTCTAAATGTGTGATGTTGTCACTAGAAGGCTTAACACGATGGACGATCGCTTCTAGCTCCTCCCTCAACTTTTTCAACTCAAAATATTGTGCCTCCAAAATTTTCTTTTCAGAGGTAATAAATTGTTGGCATTCTTCCTTAAAACGCTCTTTTAAAATATCCTTCTCAACGAATGTCAATGCAGAATTTGCCAAGTATCGGCCCTGATAAAATCGGCCTCCATTTTTCCAGGCAAATTGTAATTGATAAACTGTTTCGATTCCTTCAAATAAAAGATTTGCGCCAATTTTATAAGCTAGGCTACCTATTGCTGATATCATATCTGACTGCGCGGACCAAGAATCATAATTTAAGTCACGAATATTGACCTTTAAGATTTGTGGTGATAATAAAGCAATGTGCTCTAGATGACTCTCCGCTCCTACTTCTTGAATAGCAATTTTGACTCCAAACGTCGTAAAGTATCGTACTGCATGGTGCAACTTATTAATGTCACCTAAAAAACGATGCTCTGAAACAACTAATACAATACGATGTAAATCCTCTTCACTAATGTATTGTTGAATTATATTAAAATGACTTTCACCGAAATCCTGCATCAGTAAGTTCGGGTTACTTGGAATATAAATATCAATATCCTGTCCGATTTCGTCTATTTTTGCTAATGCAGCGTGTAAAATTTTATGTTCCATATCGATACGATATTCTTCTGGAATATCTTCGTTATCCACAAAGTCTTTTAAATTAATTTGTTGACCTTCAATTTGTAACTGTCCGGAAATTTCGTAGGCAATCACCGTATGCGCATCCGCGCTAAATATAGGTTGAAAATACCCATGTATTTGATCTAAATTTGTTAACACTTCAATTGCATCCATTGTCGAAACCTCCATACATGATGTTATCCAAGAATAACATTACATTCACAGCTCATTTCATAAAAAAAGCTCTCTGAATGTATAATAATTTGTTTAAAGTAAATTGGCAACTTCAAATGACGTTATTTTATGGAATAAATTGTCCTGAAGTTTAACAAGATCCTACCAAGATAATGTATTAATAAAATGAATTAGCGCTTAATAATTTTTTTCACACATGTTCTGTTCATCACTTCTTAACAAGAAAGATCATAAAAGTACTATTACTTTGACGATATAACATTTCTTTTTCATACCACAGCCGTACTCTAAATCCTGCGTTTTTTTGACATTTCATCTTTCATAACGACTTTTCCATAAAATAGGTTGCTTAAGTACATATATTTTTATTTGGCGCCACACAAACATATGGATTCGCCTTTTTCATGTAGTAATGCGTAAAATCCCTTAGAATTTCTTCCTATAATAATTTATGCAACTATCGGAAGTGAAAGCCGTGATAACTAGAAGTTTTCATCCTATTTCCTACAACGATTCAGCCGTTCACCCATTTATTTTTTGTGCTGACGCATTCACTACTAAATCAATTATTTCCTGAAAGTAGATAAAAGCAGCATTCCAACGTATGGATTAACCCTACAGGAATACTGCTCATAACTATTCTGACATAAAGAAATACCAAATAATCGCAATCGTGATTAATGATACGATAACTGCAATTGTTACACGAAGTGGTGAAATCGGGGCATCTCCACCTACTCGACCTGTCTGTCCATTCACCATAAATCGATAAACCTTTTCTTTGTAGCGGAATGAAGAAAGCCAAATTGGTAACATTAGATATTTATATGTAATATCATCATGCGTTGTTGAGAAATGTAAACTAGATACTACGTCCGCATTATGTTCCCAACGTATTTTTGAAGTAATTTGTGCCTCCAGATGATCTGAAATTTCCCTCTTCGCTTGACTCCATCCGTCCTGTAAACCAATACTGTATCGTTCTGATAAAAAGCCTGATACATATTCTGGTTTATAAGCTTTATTGTTGAGTAAATTAAAAGGTTCTATTTTTCTCATCATATTTCGATCATAACGGGCTGTTGCACTAATTAAATGATCATCAATAAATTCCTGATAAAAACCACTTGTGGAATACCAATCTGTTTCAGTTCGGGTATTTCCCTCTTTATCTGTAACTGTTCGATGTCTACCGTACCTTGCAGAATACCTTGAGCTTGTTTTAGTATCAAAAGTCCAATATGGAAGATAAACTCCGTTAAATGAATCAGGCTTAGCACTTTCTTTTGCTGCTTTTGGTGTAAACCATTTCCCCTTAATCCAACTTTGAAAGTTCTCTCCTGCTTGCTTATCTGTTATTTCAAATGCACATACCCCGTTCGGTGCTAGTGTATTTTTAGCACTTGCCTCCATAACTTGATTAGAACCACAATACGGGCAACTATCGGCTACCTGTAACGCATCATAAATTGTTTCTGCCGCACAGGATTTACAAATAACTGTTTTTTTCTCAACACCCCAGTTGAAATTTCCAAGTTCTTCAGCCATTGCAAAATCCATTTCCTGGGCAACTTTTTCCTCTTGCTTTTCTGGGTCTGCAATTTCAGTCTCATAGCCACAATATGGACACGTAAGCTTTCCAGAGGCGGGATTAAATTCAATAGATGCACTGCATGATGGACACTCAGCGTCAAAATCAAGCTTTACTTGTTTAATATTTTCAGCATCTTGCGTTGGCATCATTAGTCATCCCCTTACTTAACATCATTCTCATCAAACACATCGCCACACTCAGGACAGAACTTTGGTGGGTTCGCAGGGTCTTCTGGCTGCCACCCACATTTATCGCAAACGTATTGTAATGCTCCTGAAGGTTTTTTAGCACCACAATCCCCACAGAATTTGCCTTTGTTGACAGCACCACATGTACAAGCCCATCCTTCTTCTGCAGGTTTTGGTGTCCCACAATTTGAGCAGAATTTACCAGTGTTTTCGTTGCCACATGCACATTTCCATGCATCTGAGTTCGTCGCTGTTTGTTGTTGCTGGGCTACCTGTTTATTTTGCTCATTCATTTGGTAAAGCTGTCCTGCATTAACACCACCTGCTTGAGCTGCCATGTTCATACCCATAAATCCTGCCATAGCTCCGCCATCATTTTTAGATGCTGCAATCATTGCTTCCGCCTGAGCACCCGTTAAATGAGCCGCTGCCATACCTGGATCACGCATCACTGCATTTCTTTGTAGTTGTTTAATCATTGCTTCATCTTCTTCAGATGCTTTTAAAGAACTTATGCCAAATGATACAACTGCTAAACCACGTGTTGCTAGCCATTTCTCTGATAACACTTTATTTAGGGCATCTGCTAGAGCTACAGTATGAGCCGGAATTTCGCTATAGCGAACCCCGCTTGCTGAAATATGTGCGAAAGCCGGCTGTAACGCAGTCATCAGCTCCGTTTTTAATTGACTATCGATGGCATCTCTTGTAAATTCACGCTCTACGTTTCCACAAACATTCGTATAGAATAATAATGGATCTACAATTTTATATGAATATTCGCCATGACAACGAATAGCAATATCAATATCTAGGCCGATATTACGGTCGATCACACGGAAAGGAACCGGTGCTGGTGTCCCATATTTATTACCTACGATTTCTTTTTTATTGAAATAGTACACACGCTGATCCTTTGCAGGTTCTCCTCCAAAAGTGAAGCGTTTACCAATCTGCTTGAATGTTTCCATAATACCTTCAGACAAATCACTGCCATACATAATCGAAGGCTCCGTTGATGTATCATAAACATACTCCCCAGACTCAGCAGAGAACTCCACTACTTTCCCTTGCTCGACAATCATCATACATTGCCCTTCATTTATAGCAATAATAGAGCCATTACTAATAATATTGTCATTACCTTTATTTGACCCTCGTTTAGAAGTACGTTTAAAACCTTTTGCCACAAGAACATCAGCGGACAGTGATTCACAATAGAAATATTCACGCCATTGATCTTCTAAAACACCTGCTAATGCGCCAACTCCTGCTTTTAATAAACCCATATTTATTCCCACCTTCAACTTATATACTTAAGACTTATTTTACCATATCAAATATGCCTCGACATAATTGCGTCTGCAGGCTTTATACCCACACAACGCTTGTCACTCAGGTATTTTCTCAGACGTGAAGTGCTCAACCTGAATTCCTGTATTTCAGCGGATGTTTGAGCAACCGTTGAAATAAGCTAGAATGCTAAAATAATCTAATCATTATGTAATACGCTTAAATAGACCAATTTGTTTCATTTTTTTACTTCTTTATAAAAAATGAGATAGCTCCATAGGAACTACCTCACTCTTATTTATAGTGTATATGCCTAAGAAAATGCGGAAATAGCCACAAGCACCCAGGCAATGATAAATAGCAGACCACCGATTGGGGTAATCGCACCAAGCTTTTTCACACCTGTAACCGCTAATACATATAAACTACCCGAGAAAAACACTATACCTGCAAACATTAAATAACCTGCCCAAGAAAGCATACTAGAAGCTCCTAAAAGAGCATCACTCGATAAAATACCAAGCCCCAGTAAACCTAATGAATGGTACATATGATACTGCACTGCAGTTTCCCAAATGGCTGCGTAGTGTGGTGACGCAAATTTATCTTTTAATGCATGTGCTCCAAAAGCGCCTAGCACGACACCAAGACATGCCATAATTGCACCTATCGCTAATAATAGTTCCATATATGTTTCTCCTATTTCGTCTCGCGTGCGATTTCTTTGTATTTCGCATCCCATACCGGATCAATTTTACTTAAGGACACCGGACGTAACGTATCTTTTTGCGCTAGAATATGTACGGACTGAGCAGTAGCTGCAATCGTGCCATCTTCATGTAAAATTTCATAGCCATATGTTGTACGTAGACGATCGTGCTTTTCCACCCATGTACGGACCGTTGCCACTTGTCCATAATGCATTGCTGCCTTATAAGAAATGGATAAATCCATCACTGGCGATACATAACCATCTTTTTCTAACTCTGCATACTCAAAGCCTGCATCGTTGACTAACTGTGAACGACCTATCTCCATCCAAATAATATAGTTCGCATGATACACCACGCCCATTTGGTCGGTCTCAGCATATCGAATTTCAATTTGTTTCTCACTTACAAACATTTTCTTCACCTCGTCCACCATTATAGCGTAAAAATATTGATTTGGCGGGGTTTTTGCATTTTAGATATTAAAAAAATAGTGTTATCCTTTAATACCCGTTATACATTACTTATTTGGGATACAAATTGGGGTACACAACAGAGATGAGTGTCTTCAAAAGGTGAATCTATCTAATTATTTGTTCGAATGTTTCACCATTAATTGTAAAAACGGCTTTTAATGGTTTGCCATCATTCTCTGTTTCAGATGGTAAAGATGCTAAAAAGTGCAACACTCCAGTTTGTAATGGCTCAATATAAGTAATATTTGAATAAGTGAAGTCTTTACCCCCATTTTCTTCTAGCGTAGAAAATGTTGTATATTCATATTTATCATCGTAAATAATTTTTAGACTTACAAAATCACTTGCAACTTTCCCGGAAGTTTGTAAACTTTTCACGGTAATAACACTGTCTAAATACACTTGATTTGGTTCTTTATTTTCATAGTATGTGTAGAAATCACCTGGATTTGGCGGATTAATAACTTGACCAAAATTATTGCTATTCAAAGTGATTTCCGCAAAATCATTAACAACCATCACTTCACCTAATTTTATTTGGGTTGGGGCTTTTGATTCTTCAGGTTTTGTATTTCCCTCTTTTTTAGACACTTTTTGATTTGCTTCTTCAGAATCTTCTTCTTGGTTTTTGACAGGTTCAGAAGCACTTTTTTCTTCTGAGTTACCGCAAGCAACTAAGAACAAAGACATGCATAATAACACTAAAAATTTCTTCATTATATATTCCTCCTCAACCATAAATATACATAAATAATAGAGAGATTTCTATTACTATTTTCATACCTTTACATTTTTCTCACCCCTGCCAATGAAAGAACCCCCCCGAATGGGGGTGTTAGACATAATTAAATTACGTAATGTGAATGTTCTATCTCTGATTTTTACGTCGTTCAAGCTCAGAAAACATTTTAGAAACTATTTTATGAGAATATAGTTCATTGTTTAATGCACCTTGAATAGCAAAATAATATAATTGAACATCTCTTTTTGTCATTTCATTAACTGCTCTACTCCACCACTCGCCAAGATTATTGATTGTGGGGAGTAAGATTATAATACTCGGAGAAGTTTAAAATTGCTTTTAAACACTTTTCATTTGGGTATTTCGATAGTACTCCCTCCTATTGAGAGTAACATCGACCTCAAAACTATACGTTAAAATTTACTTTGATAAATGAAATGAGTGGACGCTATTCAAGTTTATGTCATGTTTAAGTTGCAGCCTAGAAGCTTTATTTTCTTGAGACATTTTAATCTTTAGTAGACCTAATTAATTTAATCGTGTATTTGCTTTTGCGGCGCTCATTTTTACTTCATGTTCTTTTAGTAATGTGTAAAGACACTTTTAATTCTTCTTCAACATAAGTCGGCAAATGATTTGTTGGAACACCATACTGATTTATTCGCTACTTGAAGCATTCGGAATTTGAATGACCTCGACACACGCAAAATCTCTCAAGTGTGTTTGATGCCGATTAAAATTCCTGTAGCTATAGACAACTCTTTGATAGCAAAAGATGCTACATGTTTTACATTTGTTCCTTTTGATACATCTGTTACATTTACAGTTTTATTAGTTAGCAATGAATTGTCGAATAAAAGTTAATTTTAATTTATTTCGTTCACTAACACTGCAGTATTCGGAGCAACGATTGCTTCAATTCCCACGGCTTTGTAACTAACTAGAAATTGGTCGGTTTTGAATGTATCAGAATTAAAAACAAATTCCCCGTTTTCATCCAAAACTGGTGATTAGGTGATATCATAATGGAATTTTACGTCCCTTGCATCGCTTGGCATATCTGGTTCAGGTTTATAATCCTCTGGAATTTCAGTTGTTGCATATCTAAAATAAAGTTGTATGTCGTTGCCATTTATTTTTTCAAAAGGTCATACGTATTTCCTTGCGTCCTCATACCATCAAAATAAGTCGTTTCCTTTTCTTTATCGGTAAGGGGCAGATAAGGTACGGCAGCTTTTGCTAATTCAACCCCTTATCAATTACCCCATCATTTGCTCGATGACACTAACAAATTATCCGTCTTCAAACGAAACTAAACAACCAGTCGCCTGCTATATAGCGACAACTGGCTGTAAAAAGTTGTTTTCTTACTGTCTCAAAAACGACAGTCAATGACCTAAGATGAAAGCGTAGTTAGTAAACAAAATTCTATGGCCTGTATGGAACAAATTTTTCTTCAAGAGAACCCACTAGCCATTGATTATTTCTCTTTGTAAGTAAAACATACTGTACCAATTCTCCTCCAGATACATAAACCTTACGACTGATCCTCATATTCGTGTCTTTTGGATAAGAATAATAACCTCCATTTTCGGACATATCCGTAAAGGTTAAGTTTCTCATAATAATTAAATTAATCATTTCATCCGTGAAGTATGGCTTTAAATACTGCCTTTTTTGAGAGATGTTTGAAACATTTTTTACTTTTGCAATGGCTTCATCCAGCAGCTTATAGCCGTCCTTATAGAACAGTGGTTGAGCATAAACAGTAACCCCATAAACCCCATACGGGTCTGAATATAAGTAAGCCAACCGTTCACTTTTATCCCAGTATGTTGTACCCCCTAATGCATCACCTATATATCTTATCGGTAAAAAAATGCTTCCATTTTCTAAAAGTAACGATACATCCATTTGAAGTTGCTCATTATTGACTTTTAGTATCTTAGAGCCAAGTGTCAGTTTGATCACTTTCTTGTCTTTGATTAAAGTGGCTGTTTTTGTTGCCTTATCCCAACTTACTTCCGCTTGTATCTTTTCACCAACAGCTCGAATAGGTGCGTAAAGTCTTCCGTTTACCACTTTACCATTATAAATCCCATATTTATTTTCACTTGCATATACAGTACTATTCCCTGTACCGAAGTGGAATGTTGCTATAACTACTATTAAACAACAAACTACTAACCTTTTTATTTTACCCACACTTCACTCATTCCAATCTTTCATTATTATTCTATTAATTGATATTAATAGCATCCTTATTATACGTATTTTATCCATTATTAACTATTCGAAAATAATTCATGTGAATATAGTACTACAAAGAAATCTTGGCCGCGAAGGTCGGTCATTCCCAAATATTTAAGATTTTATTAATACTAAAGGAAGAAACAGTTACTCGACCTCCTCTATAAAAACCGAATTAAATAGAATCGCGAATACTCATTAAGCTGTAGAGTGTAACGGACACTGAGGCTATTTCCAATTCCTCTAACAATCGAAAAATAGGTTATTTGTGATACAATTGAATAAATTTGTAAATTATACGGGGGTTTCATAAATGCAAGAAAATCAAAGATTCGCCTTAATCGCTTCTTTATTTGCATTAATTGGTTTACCTACTATTTTTCTAACAATATCCTTGTACACAGGTGTATGGCGGTTTTTTATAATTAGTATTGCACCTGCGTTAACTGTTGGTTTAACAGGGCTAATTCTTACAATGCAGAAAATCAAAAAAGATAAGCGATTGGCTTAACGATTTTCGTACTATCCAGAGTGCTTGTGATAAAACTATTAAAACGACATGACATTTGGCAAATACTAAAAGATTGGGGAAATACAAAATGAAGAAATCTATGTCAGGCTTACTTCTGGCTTTAAGTTTAGGGTTATTCAATTATCCACATGCAAGTGCAGGACCGCTAGTTAAGTCAGAAGAGAATGTTAGACCAATAGAAGTTGTTGCGAATGGTGAATTTATCAAGATGGATGTACATCCTCTGATGGATAATAACCATCTATTTGTCCCGATCCGAGTGCTTTCATCTCTTGGTCTTTCCTATAGTTATAACCCTAAGACTGAAGTCGCCACAGTTCAAAATAAAGATGGAGATTATTTGAAAATAAATACGAATAGCAAAACCGCCTATAAAAATGGGAAAGCTATACAAATGGATATACCTGCTCAAAATAGCAATGGCCACATTCTCGTTCCTATACGATTCGTCTCTGAATCCTTGGGATACAACGTTCAATTTGAATCCATTCGCAAATTTGTTTTTGTGAACTCAAAGGACTATGCGTTTGATCCAAAATTACTGAATCAGAATGACCTTCAAGCAGCACGTAAAGCGGCTATCGCATCACCAATCAACACTGAGTTCAAAACACTTGGTACATTAGATGGTTATCGTTTACATGAATATACGTTCCCTTTAGGAAGAGCAGACACTTACTATTTAAATGATGGGATTTTTACATTTGTGCAAATCAAAGATGGGAAAGCAATAGCCATTGGACAGTTATTTCGAGAACGAAGAGAGCCATCTCGAGCAGCAGGGAATGTTTCACCCGAAATGAATTTAGATACAGACCCGATCATAGAACCATATAACCACGGTAATGTGTTCTTTTCTGAAAATAATGATGGTACGGCTACAGCAGGTTACATCGATGATAAAAATAAATGGGTAGGAATTAACACAAAAATGAATATATATTCTGATATCATACAGAAACTTCCCGACCACAGATAAAGAGATTGATTTAGGCAGAAAAAAAACTTGTCTATTTACTTTTTTTATACAAAAACTTAGAAACTTGGACCATTTTATATTGGCACATTAAACAAATTTATCATTTTTAACATCTCATCATATAGTTCAGTAAGTATTAGACTAATTTTGCTATTTTAAGATATACTAGTATTTTTGAAAGGGGTACATATTTTGGATATTAACAAAATACACATCAGAAAAATGACTGATAATGATTATGGTTTAATGGCTAAATGGTTGAGTACGAGAGAAGTTTTAGAATTTTACGGGGATATTAATTCACCATTTTCAATAGAACAAGTAAGGAAAAAATATGAACCACGCGTTCGTGGTGAAATTCTAGTTCTCCCCTTCATTGTTGAGTTAGACGATTCCCCAATAGGATTTATGCAATACTATAAACTTCAAGCAGAAGAATTAAAAGAATTAGGCTATTTAAATAATGAAGTGGTTTTTGGAATTGATCAATTTATCGGTAATCCTAACCTATTTAATAAAGGCTATGGAACAATTATGGTTTGTAAATTTATTGAACTCATTATTAATATAACAGACGCTGAAATTATAATAGTAGACCCTGAATTTTCTAACGAAAGAGCTATTAGATGTTACGAAAAATGCGGGTTTACAAAAGTTAAAACAATTAATAATGAAAGTGCTTTGCTAATGGAATTTATAAATACTGAAATCTAACCTATATATTATCATTGGATCTACAGTAAGTATTTCTCTTCCCGATGTATTTTTATGATATATACTTTCTAGCAATGGGAGAAGATTTTTCAATAAGAAGAAATTTACTATCAAAGTTTAAAGCCTTTGCTAAAAAATTAAAACAAAATTCATTTGTACTTTACTTGTCTTATAAAGATCCAAGAACCCCATGATATGCAAACCTTGTGGCTATGCTTATAGTTGCTTATGCTTTTGCCCAATAGATTTAATTCCAGATTTTATTCCTATTCTAGGGTTCTTGATGATTTGATAATTGTACCATTTGAAATTATCTTCGCTTTAAAATTAATTCCACGACATGTGATTGATGATCATAAAGCAGCTGCAGAAAAGTTAAAACAATCTGGAAAACCAAAGAATTGGTTTGTTGGTATTCTTTTTATTATTATTTGGGTTATCATTGCATTTTGGATTAGTAAAATTATTTTCCATCATATTATAGGCTGTTTTCTCAAAGATTGTCTTGAAGAATCGAAAAATTAAACTAAAGCACCTTAGTTGAAGATAATTTAACTCTCTTTAACGTTTATAACTAGTTCCCCAAATAATTTATCATTAAAATATATTTCTAATTTCCATAATCCACTTGTAGGGAACACCATATTCGATGGGATATGGGGATATGGGAATCTGCACCGTTATTAGGTCAAACCTCGATAATCAAGGTTTCTTAATCTTAGAAGAATTAATTAGTGAAAATCTAAATAAAAATTTCTTTGGGTTTGTCTACTACATTCTCATAATATCAATCATTCTCATAATATCATCGGATATAACTAATAAAAATACTAAGACACTAGTGACGATGGCATATTTCTTTGCTTTTGTATCAGCATTATTGAAGGTAACAATAATTGTTTGCAAGCTAAAAAAAACAACTAATGACCATAAGAGTGGTTCAATGATTAAACCAAATAAACCTTCTATTGCCACTAAAATAACCTTCTTTCATTAGAGTCATTTTTTACTCTTAAATATACATAATCTGTGCGGAGATTTGCTCCTTCTTTAGGTCTTACCTTCGCTTTTATTCCACCTTATGCCGTATACTCTAACGTTTCCGTTGAACGAAATACACCTGTATTTATAAAATCCCATTCATAATCACTTACATCTTCAGAGTAAACTCTAGCGAGTTCGTCAAATGGTTACATATTTTCAAATTGGAGATACTCTAAAATATTTCCGAAGGGGTCTCTGAAACTAATATATTTTCCTGGAGGACAATTAGTTGGTTCATCTACAATAAATTCCACATCTTTATCTTTTAAGAATTTAACCGTTTCATAAATATCTTCAGTTCTCAATCCTAATAAAACTCCTGTAATTTTATTATCTTGCTTAAAGGTTGTATTATCGTTTGCCTCTAAAATAATTGGTAACTCTCCGTGTACAAGTGATGCAATATTAGGTCCATACTGCTTATTTAATTCAAAACCTAAAGTATTAGTATAAAAGTCAATTGCTTTGTTTAAATTGGGCACGTAAATACTTATAATACAAACCTGATTCTCCATATCATCCCACCTATCCTTAGTATTACTGTGAATATTCTACACGCATTTATGAGAACCCTTTATTTTGAAAAATTTCAAAAAACAGAGTTCATTCTACACATCTTGTAGATTAGATCTGTCTCTTTGTTTTAATAGCAACAATCTTTGAGAAAACAGCCTATTTAAAGGATTGTTCAGCAAGACTGCCTGACTATATGATCATTTTAAATTCTATCAATCCGACTAATAGGAGGTATCAGGATGACGCTAAAGATTGTTAAAACTCTTTTAGCTATCTTTCTTGTGTTCATGTATTATTTGGGCTTTTGGTCAGCTAGCTCTACTCAAAAAATTGTTCTTTTCTTTATTATGATTCTCTTTATTTATGAAGTAGGTGTAGAAACTGGTAAGCGGAATTGTGAAACTAAGAAGTCTTAGGTTACTTTCTTTTATTTTTTCCAATTTTCTCGTTACCACGTTTAAAATTACCTGTAATTTTAGCTAACAATAACTGTACTGCTGTTAGATTGTCTTCAACTTCTTTGATTCTTGCGATAAGACGCTCAGCCTCCCTATCCTTTACAATTTTTATTTGTTTACCTTCGTATGCTATTACTACCGTCCCTTTTTTCGTTATTTGATAAGCAAATGGTTCTTCGCTTAATCTGTTTCGTTTATCTATTTCGCTCACAACACCATCTCCCTAAATGTTTTAGTTTCAAATAGTATATTCAAAAAACCTGTTGGTTCACTCGATAATATTTTCTTCTCAATATGTATATGGTGTATGAAATAATGTATTAATTGCAAACTGATCAATTATCCCTTTGCTTAATGTCTGAGCTGTAGCGTGTGACGACGGTGCGGCATTTTCTATTTTGTTCAGAAAATGTTTATACCTAAATGTTAACCTACTATTAGAAAGGTAGGTGGGATTAATGTTAGAACCAATGGAATTTCTAATTAATCAAATACTAGAGAAACATGATGTAAAAAATGAAAATTTAGCCAAAGCACTTATAGAAATTTTTGATGCTTATTACAAACTTTCTCAACAAAAATCTGTTGTAGACTTTGTGCTAAAAGATGGATTACATTAAAATCGTACATTAATCATTGCTGCAAGAGTCACATCTAGAATGCTGACTTTTGCAGACCCTCTTTCTAAAAATCATTATTCATATTGTTCAAAAATAAATCGAATATTAAAAAGTGTATCTAACAAACTTTATGATTCATGAATTATTAACAAGAAACAATTACCAATTACTTTCGTCCTTTAATAATAAGGGGGAGATGTTCTATGTTCGGTTTTCTTAATCTGGGAAGCCTAGTACTTGGTGTAATAGCAATACTGTTACCAATTTGTAGTATTTTGAGTACTAATAAGAAAGTCCACAATTATAGATTAATCTTTTGCACTTTAAGTTTCAGTGCTTGTGCTATATCGATAAGTTTCCAATTATTATATAATAACCATCTTGTTAAGATTGAGGATTGGTATGCTCTTATGGATACAACTAGTAGTTCAGTATTTGCTGTAACCATCTTACTAATCAGCACGATTCTATTAAATACACTAACAATAATTATTAATCGTGACAAAACAGTTAAAAACTATCCGCATTGAAGCAGACTATGCTAAGAAAAAGCGCAACAAAGATACCAAAAAATAATAAATTTAAAATAAAAAGCGATCAAAAAACGAATCCAATTTGAACAATCTTTTTTCAAATTGGATTCGTCTTATTTATTTAGATTATTTAAATCAAACTTTGCTTCAATGTCATAACCGGTACTTTGTATCTTCTTCTGATATGAAAATACTTTCAATTATAAACCTTTGAAAGCTTCAGTTTGTTCCTTTATTCCTTTTTCTGCAGCAAATCTCTCAATACTAGAAGCACCAAAGAATCCAACAATCCCATCTACTCTTTCAATAACATAAGCAGCATCTTCTGGTTCTGCAATTGGACCTCCATGACAAATTGCTAATATATCAGGATTTATAGACTTACCAGCATTAATAATTTTTTGAATTCGATCGACACAGTCATCTAGAGTTAATGCAGTTTGTGCACCAATCGTTCCTTTTGTTGTTAATCCCATATGGGCCACTAAAATATCTGCACCCGCTTCATCCATTTTCTTTGCTTGCTCTTCATCGAAGACATAAGGTGTCGTTAGTAAGTCTAATTCATTAGCCTTTCTAATCATATCTACTTCTAAATCATAGCCCATCCCAGTTTCCTCTAGATTTTGACGAAATACACCGTCAATTAACCCGACTGTAGGAAAGTTTTGAACCCCACTAAACCCTTGTTCTTTCAGCTGCTTTAAGAAAACTTCCATCACTTTAAAAGGATCTGTTCCATTAACACCAGCTAGTACTGGAGTATCTTTTACAACTGGTAATACTTCATTACCCATTTCCACAACAATTTGATTGGCATCACCATAAGATAATAACCCAGCTAGGGAACCACGACCAGCCATTCTATAACGGCCAGAATTATAGACAATTAACATGTCAGCTCCACCGGCTTCACTACTTTTAGCTGTAATTCCTGTACCAGCTCCAACACCTAACAGAATATTACCTTTTTTAATTTCTTCTTTAAAACGATTCAATAGTTCTTGTCTCTTTGACATTATTGCTATCCCTCTCTTTATTTTCTATTAATTCAATCAATTTTTCCGCTGCAGCTAGTGCAAACTCTTCACTATTAATATCCGCATTGATTTCAATCATTTCCACTTTACTTTGGTCAACATTTTCTCTTAATGTATCAAATAACATTCTATCTTCTTCTAAACCATAAAAAGGTTGCCCTTCAACATCTAGACCAGATAGCCCTCCTAGCGGTAAAAATAATGCTGTGTATCCTTTTGCTAAAGCTAATTTTTCTGCAATTACTTCACCTATTTGTTTGTTCTCTTCAACGGATGTGCGCATCAAAGTAACTGTTGGATTATGCTTATAAAATTTTCGACCTTTAAATTTATCAGGGACAGAGTCGAATGGACCGAAGTTAACCATATCTATTGCACCCACCGATACAACTTGAGGAATTTGTTTTCGTGAAGCTGCTTCTAAACGATTCGGTCCAGCTTTTAATATACCGCCAATTAACTCATCAGCCCATTCAGTGGTCGTTATGTCAAGGACACCATCTATAAATCCATTAGCTATTAAATTCTCCATTGTACGACCACCAACACCTGTTGCATGAAATATTAATACTTCATATCCTTTAGCTTCCAAAAAATCTTTAGCCTGATTAATACAAAGTGTTGTTAGTCCAAACATAGTTGCAGCAATCAGTGGCTTTTTTTTCACGATCGTTTTATTGTCAAAATTCAGCATACCTGCAATCGCAAATACTGCATTCGTAAATATTTTTGTCGAAATTATATTTAAACCAGCAACGTCTACTACGGATGGAATCATAATGATGTCACTAGTACCTACATACGGCTCCGTATTACCAGAAGCAACTGTAGAAACCATCACTTTTGGAACACCTATTGGTAGTGCTCCCATACCAGTTGTTACGATAGATGACCCTCCAGTACCTCCAAAGGAAAGTACACCGTCGAATTTACCTTCTTCATACAGTTTCGGCAAAAGCACTTCCATCCCCTTCGCAAGAACTGCGGTTGCATTTGCTCGATCTCTCTTTGTCGCAATGTCCTGTATATCTTCTGCAGCTGCAGCTGCTACTTCAACATTTGATACGTCAGGCTCAAATGCTGGATTAAAAACACCAGTATGAATCGTAAAAGTATTGAAACCTAAAGATTCAATCAACTCTTTTACATACAAATATTCTTTTCCTTTTGAATCAAATGTTCCAGCCAAAGCAATTGTTTTCATATCATCTCTCTCCCTTCTAGATCTTTAAATCGTCAAAATAATCATATAAGAAAGCGATTACATTTATTACTCCATTCCATAATAACGTTTTCTTTTAGGAGAGTTAATGTGCTTTTGTTCTATAAAATTGTCTCTTTGTTATATTATCAATTATGCTTTGGCTTAATCGCGTCTGGAATCGGCTTTGTGCTTAGGCCTGCACGAGGGCCAACACGATGTCGATCATTTCAGTAATGCCATAGGACGTGGCGTTCTTAGACTGAGTTCCTCTATTTCAGCGGGTGTCCAAACACCTACTGAAAGAAGTTAAATAGTTTTTAGGTGACACACATTTATATTTTTTGAATATTTTACTAAATTGAGTGTAATCCGGATAACCTACCATTTCAGCAATATTATTTAGCGGTATTTTTTCAAATTTCAGTATTTCGATAGCGCGATTAAGCCGAAAATTAATAAGATATTCAGTAAATGAAATACCCATTTCTTTTTTAAATAATGTACTTAAATAAGAGCGAGACAAACTTAATATTTCGGCCACTTCATTCAACGAAATTTCGTCCATATAATGTAAGCTGATATACTTCTTTGTAAAATTAATATAATCCTCTTGGCTTCCTAAACCATCAGTAATTTTACTGATTAATTCATCCAACTTAAAATCGTTCGTCTGCTTAAATGATTTCGTAATATGTATAAGTGCTTGTTCATTTGGAATCCTTTCAAAAACGGAACCTCCGATGTACCCCATAATAGTAGTATCATCGTACATATACTGAACATCTATTGGCTTATTAACCGGACCTCCATAAATCATGTTAATAATGTTTGGATTCAGTTCATTACATCTATTAATAATAGTTACAGCCATCCTTTTGGCAGCATGTAAAGATAAAATCTTTTTAGCGCCTAGTGATCCCCCATTCGTTAAACCTAAGTGAACACAAATAATATCTGCCCCCGCTTCTACCATACTTATAGCTTGCTCCTCGTTAAATACAAAAGCTACTGTAAACAAACCTTTTTCACTAGCGATGCGAATTGCTTCTATCTCTTTTTCATATGTAATTCCTTGTTCTTCTAAAGCTTCCCTAAAAAGCCCATCTATCAGACCAATACTTGGATAATTATTAATACCTGCAAATCCTTTCTTCTGAATCAAATCGATATAGCTATCTAATTCAATTGTTGGATCTGTTGCACATAAACCAAAACAAACTGGAATTTTTTTAATCGTAGGAATAATCTCTTTGCATGCAAAATCCATTACAACATCATTACTATTGGCATACGGTAAAAAACCTGCTAATGAGCTTACCCCCATTAATCTAAACCGCCCTGAATTTAGCGCAAGAATAAAATCAGCGCCACCTTGTTCTGCATATTTAGCTGTCATTCCAGAACCTGCTGCAACACCTAAAATATATTTATTTTTATTTATTTGTTTGTTCATATAATTTTTTATTTCAAACTTCTGATTTAGTTTGTCATCCATTTAATTTTCACCCCTACTAACATTGTTTAGTCTTCAGTTATTTTAATCATTCTTCTCTTTTAGAGTAATAAACATTATCTCTACTACCAAAGCTATACTTACTGATTTCCTAACTTTATAAGGTGAATTACTTCAACAACCTCTCCCTATATCTCCCATAACCTTTTTACATCGACCAATTCTTGCCCATTGAATTCCATTCTGTATATGTCTGGCTTTGTTGTCTGTAATAAAAAGTTCAAATCATATCTACTATCATAAAACCCCATCATTAACGTCATTACAGCCCCATGTGTGCCAATTACTACTTTCTGACCTGGATATACGTTTACTATTTCTTCTAAAATTTTAATAGCACGTTTCTGACAGTCAGCATTTGACTCGCCTCCCTCTAAAGCATAGGTTGGGTCAGAAAATGACTTTTGTAAAAAAGGGAATAATTCCTCGTCAGAGATTCGCTTATCTCCTGCAATAAATAGTTGCTCTTTTAGATCTTCAAATATAATAACCTCTTTTTCTATTTGATTAGCTACTTCCTGAACAGTTTGGATTGAACGACTATACGGGCTTGAAATAACAGTATCAATGCCTTCTTTTTGTAAAATATCAGTTATTCGTCGAGCGTCTAACCTACCTTTTTCAGTCAATTCTCTCGTTCTCTCATTCCCGTCTTTTGGTGAATCTCCATGTCGCACCATATATATGAATGTTTTCATAATGCCTCCTAAAATTGAGTTTTGACCTAAATCATTTTTGGGACGAAGCTAAATATACATATTGTTCTGAAGAACTTCTACTGTTTATCTTCTGATATCGGTAAGACTGTAGAATATTTAATTTCTCTTAATGATAAGTTAGTTTGAATACGGGATATGCCCATTCTATTTAATTTTCTAATAAAGCTATCTAATTCTTTTCGGTCTCTAACAATGACCTTTAAAAGATAATCATACTCTCCTGTTAAACAATGACATTCTAATATTTCGGTCATTGTTTTCAAGGTATTTTCCAAATCTTCTAATTCCTTAGCTTGGTGAATATTAGTACTCATGAAAACATAGCACAGTAAATCGAATCCAAGTTTCTCAGGATTTAAAATGGCAACTTGTTTGTCAATAAATCCTTCACTTTCTAAACGTTTTATCCTTGTGTGGGTTGCCGGCGGAGACAAATTCACCCGTCTCGCTATCTCTGCATTACTTATCTGAACCTCTTTCTGCAAAATATCTAGTATTTGAGTATCAACACGATCTAATAATTTTCTTTCCACATCTCTCATACTTTTTTCTCTCCTTTTTTTATTCGAAATTTCAACCATATTCGACATCTATTTTTAATTTTATTCTGCAAAATTTCATTTTTCTTTTTATTGTTTTGATTTTTAGCATTCTTACAAAATATTATACTGTTAAAACAGTAAAAGTGTTATGATTCTTTTATTAAATATGTAAGTTGATTGTACGTAAAACAATCAAAGGAGAGATAGTGATTTGATGAATATCTATGTTTTATTAATGCTTTTAACCAGTTTGCTTTGGGGCGGCAATTTTGTAGTGGGCAAATCTCTTGTGGAACATGCCTCCCCCTTAACATTGACGAGCTTAAGGTGGCTCATTGCCATTGCAGCCCTTCTTCCAATGGTATGGTGGAAAGAGAAAAAACTTCTTCCCTCTCGAGCTGCCCTTCTCCCTTTATTTTTAATGGGCATTTCAGGTGTGGTATTGTTCAATATCTTTCAATTTTTAGCATTAGAAAGAACTACGTCGACAAATGTTGGTCTCATTTCAACATTAAATACAATTTCTATTGCGTTTTTTTCATTTATTTTTCTAAATGAAAAAATGAATAAACTTCAAGCACTTTCAATGCTAGTTTCGTTGTTTGGTGTGCATCTCGTACTTTCAAAGGGGAATATCGATTTTTTATTGTCTTTTCATTTTAATTTGGGTGATTTATGGATGATTGCAGCTGTATGTGTATGGGGAATTTATTCCGTTTGTAGTAAATGGGCAATGAAGACTACTTCGCCACTAATGTCTACTTTGTATTCAGGAATATTCGGACTTCTTGTACTATTACCGTTTAACCTTAAGGATTTTACCATTTCCAATGTTAATCATTCATTTATTCTTTCTCTTTTATATACTGGGCTTATCTCCACGGTTGTTTGTATGGTACTTTGGAGTATTGGTATTCAAAAATTAGGGGCTACAACATCCGGTGTTTTCCTTAATTTCAATCCGATTTTCACGGCACTTTTAGCGTTTTTATTTTTAGGAGAAAGCATTTCTTGGACTCAAGGGATTGGAGGGTTGATTGTTATTTTAGGATGTTATTTATTTTCACATTTTAAGTCAAACACAACCAATTTGAATACATGCCTTTCAAATAAAAAAATGTCAACAAAATATGTTGACACTCATAAATTACAATGAATTATATTTTTTCACTTGTAAAGGAATAGATAGTACATATAAATCTACAGCATATGTAATAATCGTAATCCCTTTACCTTCTTCAGTAAATTTTGCTTGAAGAAAACGTTCCGAAACTTTTCTTTTCCCCCATCTTTTAGGGAACCATTCAAATCCTAATAACATATAATTTATCACCTTTTAGTATTTTCTTTTATAAGAATGTTATTTTCATATAGACTATTACATTAAGACTAAGTTGATTCTACACATTTTGTAGAATAACTTGGTTCCTTTTAATATTATAGTATTTGTCTTTTTAAGAAGATATAAAAACAGAAGTTATTTCTTTACATTATTGGTCCATAAAATTCTGTATAAAAGTGCAAACTCAGCTTCTTCAATACCCGCGGGTAATTCACCATTTTCGCTTCCAACAAACCTCAATTTATCTTTTGTAGTACCTACCCACGCCGCTAAATAAATAGGTTTATTTTTCTCTAAAGTAACTTTTTCACTTACTAGCTTACTGAAAGATGAAGATGTCATGTTATTAGAATAATTAGTTGTAGCAAACCCAGAAGGTATACCACTTATCAGTTGTAAAGAATGGTCCTTGTCATTAATGTTATTTATTCCAAAAGAAACGATGCAATCTTCAAACTTTGTTTGTGGTTCATTCGAAGTACTTAGCGACTCTTCTTTAAGTTTACCGTTTTCATACACCTCTACGGTAAATTGTAAATCATCATCTTCCTTCAAATTGCCTTCCAACTTAAAAAATGCAATTTGCTCTACACCTGTTTTACTAATGAGTAATTCTTCTTTTTCACTCATCTTATATGGCTCAATGGTTAATTTCGTATTTGATATTGATTTTTCGTTTTCTTTTTCTACACCCACGCACCCCGTTAACAACAAAGTAAAAATTATAAACAAACTACCGCTTATAAAGTTTCGCATTTTTCACTCTCCTGATAAAAATCAATTTTTAACTAATTATTTCAAATTTCTTCTATTTTTTCAATAATCTCGTGTTCACTGTCTTGTTGATAAAGAAGCAATTCCTTTACCCCTATACCTTCTTATATGGTTTATACTTTAAGGTATATTAAGAGTTTTAACCAACATCTTGCTATTAAAACTTTAGTAGCAGAAAATAAATCGTACGAGGTGAATCAAAGATGGGAAATTGTTGTAGTAGCCCTAAAAAAAATAATATTAATAACACTATTATTTGTCCGTCTTGTAAAAATAAAGCTAAAAATATACAACTAATAACAATAAAATCATTGCTTAAACCATCTGTATTAGGAACAATAAATGCTATGGAAAATCACTATTTTTGTTCTACGGTAGATTGTCATGTCGTTTATTTTGATACGAGTAATAAGGAGTACACTCTTCCTGATATAAAGATAACTGTGCATCAAAAGGATGACTCATTAAGTACACCTGTTTGTTATTGTTTTGATTGGACTAAAGACAAAATTAAACACTATGTAGAAAATGAATTGACGCCAAATCCATTAGATCATATTCGTGCAAATATTAAAGAAAACCGTTGTGGCTGCGAGATAAACAATCCTCAAGGTAGTTGTTGTTTAGGGAATGTTACGAAATATATGAAAGATCTAGCCTAAATAAAAAGGAGTCCTAAAATCCTAGTAAAACAGGGGTTTTAGGACCTTTTTATTGCTCGTGAAAATTGTTAATCAATTAATTGATTATACTTTTCTGTAGGGAAATCAACCCCTAGTTCTTCCATTTGTTTTTTTGCATTCTCAATTAATTTTGTTGCTTCTTTTTTAGTTTCATCATCCAAATTCGCGAATCTTCCGCCTTTTTCTTTATGGGTTGGAAGGGTTACTCCTAGGTCTTTTAGTTTTTTATTCGCTTCCTCTTGAGTTAAAGAACCCCCTTTAACTTGCTTCATAATTTCTTGTATCTTTGTTTTTGTTTCATCATCTAAATTGGCGAATTGTTCGCCTTTTCCAATATGGGTTGGAAGGGTTACTCCTAGGTCTTTCAGTTTTGTATCCGCTTCTTCCTGAGTTAAGGCACCTTCTTTAACTTGCTTCATAATTTCTTGTGCCTGTGTTTTTGTTTCACCATCTAAATTGGCGAATTGTTCGCCTTTTCCAATATGGGTTGGAAGGGTTACTCCAAGATCTTTCAGTTTTGTATTCGCTTCCTCTTGAGTTAAGGCACCTTCTTTAAGCTGTTTCATAATCTCTTGTACTTGTGTTCTTGTTTCGTCGTCTAAATTAGCGAATTTATCGCCTTTTCCATTATATTTTGAAGATAATGACACCCCTAAATTAGCTAGTTCAGTCTTTAGGTTGTTTAAAATTTCATCAACTTTTTGTTGTGTTTCAGCATCCAAATTTTTGTATTTATCTACATTTACTGTTTCCTTTTGATTTGTAGCTGCAAGAGTTGGAACAGTTGTACCGCCAATTATCCCTATTGATAAAGCTCCTGTCATAGCATAAATCGAAATCTTACTTCTTATTTTCATTCTTATTCACTCCTTGAATTAGTGTAACGGGGTGTTTGCCCCTAAGCTTAGATTTAACCAAGCTGTATCTACACTATATCGATGAAGTGTGTCAGCTGTATGTCAAAAGAACAGAAATTTTAAAAAACGTATTATCATTGCCTCCTCCTCTTTCTTATGTTTTCTATAACGGTATTATTCCTATTAAGGTGACTTACCCAGACTTAGCTTTTTTCCAATAAGTATTTGGTCCATTACATGTTAATGTTGCGTTTTTCGGTACCTGTTTCATTATAAGAAGAAGATTTAGTAAATCAACTGACGATCCCATTGCGTTTAGTATGACCAAGAACTTTAATGTCGTTGTCAAGAGTCCAACTACACTTAAAATTAGTGGCAAAATTATTGACAGTATTATAAAAGGAGCAACCGTAATGAAGATATATCTTGATTTTGAAATCTCTTCTTCCGTAATAACAAAAGCCCCGAACAGAGTAAACCCTACAGATATTTTTTCTGATTTCAAAAAATTAGGAATGAACATCAAATGAAGTAATTCATGAATGATCATTAGTAAGGCTAGCCACAAAATAATACTAAAGTTAATTGTTATAGTGATTACACCAGATGAAAATCCAAAATCGCTCAAAAAAATACTGGAGAAAATATTTATTACCCCAATAGAAATCATTGAGGCGACAATCATTAAAGGGGTCGATAACAAAATAGCACTTATTAAATTTTTAGGTTCTTTCAGTGGAATCCAGCCATTATTAATTAGTTCTACATGTAAATTCGGGTCACTTTGCGGTAATTTGTTTCGTAATTTCATTTTACCCCTCCATTACAATCTATTGATGTTTAATAATTTCACTTAATTTTAAAATGCCTTCTCTAATTGTTTTGAGTGGAGCATACCCGTAGGAGATTCGTATAAATAATCCTGATTTTTCGGCATAAATACTACCAGGATTCAGAAGAATATTGTTGGATAACGCTTTCTCAAACAGCCTTTTTACTTTATATTCTGGATTTATTTTAACCCATATGAACAATCCACCTTTTGGGATGTCCCACGTAGCGTAAGGACTCAAATATTTATCTAGTGCATTTAAAGCAACTTTTCTACGAATGTTAAGTTGTTCTCTTACTTTATCAAGATGATCCTCATATAGATTACTTGATAGCCACTCTGCTGCTACGAGCTGAGAAAGAGTACTTGATCCATAATCGGATTGCATTTTTAAATCTGCTAATCGATTAATGACTGACTCCGAACCTACTACCCACCCAATTCGTAATCCTGGACTAAGGGTTTTGGATAAACTTCCAACATACAATACATCCCCGTAATGGTCCATCGCTTTTAGTGGTTTAGGTGGTGGATTGTCAATCCATAAATCACGGTACACATCATCTTCTATAACTGGCAGTTGCTCTCTTTCACAGTAGGCCATTAATTCCTGTCGCCTCTCTTCTTGCATTAATGCGCCTGTTGGGTTGTGGAAGGTTGGGATTGTATATAAAATATTCTTGCCTTTTTCATTAGTCGGATAAATGGAATCTATAATAATCCCCTCACTGTCCATCGTTAATCCTTGCAACGCCATCCCAGCAGACTCAAAAACAGTCAATGAGTAAAGGTAGGACGGCATTTCTAACAATACCGATGAACCTCTTTTTAGGAGACCAATTGAAATTAGATGTAAAGCTTGGAGCGCACCAGAAACGACAAGAATGGACGACGGTGAAGCTTCAATTCCTCTTACTTTTAAATAATCACTAATGGCTTGGCGTAATTTTATATTTCCTTTCGGCTCTTCATAGCCAAAAGTGGTCAATTGATTCGAAACTTTTTGAACAACGGCTTTCATCTCTTCTAAAGGGAACATCTCTGGTGATAACTCCCCTTTACTCAACTGAATAAGATTCGCATTCGATTCCGCTTCGTTAATTTCCTGCACCATAGAAACGCTTGGTTTATGCGTTCCTAAAGTGATATTTCCACTCCAGTTCGTCGAGGATTTTGCCCCCATCAAAGTCCAAGTATTATTGGTGACGACAGTTTCCTTTCCTGCTTTTCCTTCAATGAGTCCTTCTGCCATTAGTTCCTCTAAGGCTGTTATGACTGTACTCCGATTAACCTCAAACTGTTTGGCCAGATTACGTTGACTTGGTATAGGACTGCCGATCGCCCACTCCCCTTTCGCAATTTTCTCTTTAATAAAATCAATAATTAATTGGTATTTTGGCTTTTTCATATGTACTCCCTTTAATGAACTGGTTGGTTATTTTTATTTTAACCGGTTGAAGAAATTTTACCAAAGTCCTATTAACATTAAAATCATCAATTTAACCGGTTGGATGATAAAAGTAGAACGAGGTGTAATTATGTTTAAAACATTCAATTTAAAAATTATATCTGCTCATTTCTTAATGATCCTTTTATGGGCATCAGCTTTCCCAGGAATCCGAGTCGCATTGACGGCTTATTCACCCGAACATATATCACTATTACGATTATTAGTCGGCTCATTCGTATTAATCATCATCGCAGTTATTACAAAAACGCCTTTACCTGCACAAAAAGATATCCCAATTATTTTATTACTTGGCTTTTTAGGATTCACTGTATATCAAGTAGCGCTTAATTATGGGGAGCAAACGATTAGTGCTGGCGTTGCAAGTTTACTTGTTTCAACAACCCCAATATTCACCGCCTTGTTAGCTGTATTCTTTTATCGAGAGAAGCTTGGGTTATCGGGATGGCTTGGTTCACTTGTTGGTTTTTGTGGTGTAGCATTTATTTCTGTAGGAGGTTCAACCGGAAACTTTGTTTTTAATACGGGGATCATCCTAGTTTTAATAGCATCCCTTTCAGAAAGTATATACTTTGTTTTTCAACGTCGTTATGTAGAAAAATACGGGGCTCTTCCATTCACGATGTACGCAATTTGGTCAGGTACTATCTTTATGTTGCTATTCTCATCTGGCTTGAGTGAAGCCATTATGGACGCGCCGTTAAATGCAACATTCGTCACTTTGTATCTCGGCATTTTTCCAACAATCATTCCCTATTTTATGCTAGCCTTTGTTACATCACGAACAGGAGCAGCTGAAGCAACGAGTACACTTTATTTAACTTCTGTTTTTGCATTTCTTATTGCGTTGATCTGGCTTGGTGAGGTTCCACATTTTTCGGCCCTAACAGGCGGCTTGATTACTTTAATAGGTGTATTTATTGCAAACATAAAGAAAGAAGATTGTATAAAAGAAAATAACAATGCTCAGAGTTTAAACTAACTATCTCGATTGTATAATTGCTTCATTGCTCTTTACAGCCTGTTGACAACAGGAATTAGTGTAGTTCTATACCTGTTGTCCTTTTTTCAATCTTTTTACGTAACAATTGCTAATATATTGTAGATGAACTATTCGTTGGAACATATTGCATTAATAACAGCTTTTTACTCTATTTAACTATCAGAAACTTCGACAATCATTAGGCATTTAGTTGTTTGTCCATCTCAATTGCTGTCAAAGCGCATAATAAAAACCTTCCACAATTGATGTGAAAGGCAATTAGCGATTTCTTAAGCGTTTCAAAAAAACTCACTTGAAATAAAAATTCATCGCGTTTTGATAAAGAATTTTTTCCGCTGAAATTGGATCAAACAACTCTTGAATCAGTTCAATATCTGCATAAGAAAAAGGTCTTTTTGCTCGTGTGGACGGCAAGTCTGTACCGAACATTAACGCTTCTGAATTGACAGCGTAAATTGATTTCAACGCATGTTCTACATTGAGCTCTACACGACCAAAACCTGTCGCCTTTACTCGTACACCTTTTTCTACGAGTCGCAGCAAATGAGGTAAGCCTTCCTCAGAGAGTCCTAAATGATCAATTGAAATCGCCGGTAATTTTTCAATCGTTGGTGCAATTTCTGGCAAACTTTTTGCGTCAATATATAATTCACTATGCCAGCCAGCTAAATCATATACACGTCTCGCAAAGTAATCGAGCTTCGATAAATCTTCCGAGCCGCCGCGCTTCACATTGAATCGGAGTGCGCGTACACCTTTATTATGTAAATCGATAATCTCATCATCGGTCACCGAAAATGGAAGCTGTGTAACACCACAAAATGCAGATCCCATTTTCTCTAAAGCATTCACTAAATATGCTTGATCAAAACCTTGAAAAGAACCGGATACAATTGCCCCACCTACAATAGGATAAGTCGCAGTTTCTTTTTGATAATCTTCTACAACATAGCTAGGTGGTACATATCCTTGATTTTCAGTAATCGGAAAATCAAAATCAATAATGTGAAAGTGTGCATCAAAAATTCTCATCTTACCGCCCCCTTTCTTTAACATTAACAGATATACAACATAAAAGAAAATTATGTTCTTTTATACAAATACATAATTTTATCTTATCTATCAGAATGTACGAGTCATTAAATGATATATTTGAGATGTAGTTCAGATTAGCTTATTGATTTTTATATTTACAATTCATCAACACAAAAAAGCTAGGCTCACAAAAAAATTGTGAATACCTAGCTTTCTTTATGCGTGTTCATTTGTTAACCATGACATTACTAGTTTACCATATTATTCTTATTAATGTCGAATCTTTTGATTTATGGGTACTCATTATTAAGCTGTCAATTCAAAAAATAATTGAATACCTAGTCTTTTTTTGATTTTATACATTTTTGTAAATCCTAATATACGAATGCATACTAAAGAGCTTTTTTATTCACTCTTCATATGTTTGATTTCTTCGACCATACTCGAGAGCTTTATGAGCGTTTTCCAATTACGGACAGTTGCTGGAATCTCAAGCTTTTTTAGATTATTGCCTAGTTTGGAATTTCGAATGCTATCATAAAATAAAAGATACACATCCCTTCCATTTATGACACAGAGTTCTCTTTCGTTTGCATAGGATAAAAACTTATCACTATTGACTTTCGAAGGAGCTGACGGCAGCAAAGCAACATGCAAACATTCCCCTTTACATAAAAGTTGCGCTTCTGAAATCACCTCATCTAAAAAAGGTAATTGACTAATAATTTGCCGTATTTCCTCTGCTGTCCTAATGACAACTACACTCGATACCCCAAAATCATCTTTAATTTTATCGTGAATTTTCGTTTGTAAAAGCTCCTCAGTTTCATCTGATTCAAAAAGGATGTTTCCACTTTGGATATATGTCTTCACATTATGTAATCCTAATTGCTCAAGAGAATTTCTTAATTCTGCCATAATTATTTTATTATGCCCGCCTACATTAATTCCTCTAAGTAATACTGTATATATGGTCATACTATCCGCCTTTCCATTTATATTTTATTTACTACTAATAGCTACATCCTTATATTGCTTCGTAGGCTTATCCTCGAGAAAATCAATAATCATCTCATTAAAAATATCTCGGCGCATTGTACTTAATGGATCAAATGCATTTTTGAATAATGCTAATTTTGCATTGTGAATATGTTTAAAAATAGTTCGGGATCCCTTCCCTTCATCAACGCCTGTTATAACTTTCCCTTCGCCTCCCATTACAAGCGTAGGTGACTGTATCCTATACAATTGATCTGTATGAGTTGGGAATGGTGCTTTTTTCATTGCAAGCAACATCTTTTTATCAATCGAAAAAGACTTTTTTAAAATCTGTTGAGTATAAGGCTCCTCTTTATAAAATTTCATCATGATATTTATAATTGTGTGGTATGGAAGTAGACTAAATATAAAGTTTGATAGTGACAGTACCCAGCTAGCCGCGATTGTGGGCATCTCACTATAACTATTAGAAACTACAAGCTTATCCACGTAAGTCGGGTATTTTATTGCAAGTAGCGTAGCCAATTGACCACCTTGTGATACACCGACAACATGAATTTTGCTAATTCCTAGTACATCCAAAAAACATTTGATATCCTCCACAATTATATGATGATCATATTTATTATTCGGGAATTCCTTTGTTGTATCACCGTGTCCTCTATAATCTGGCAGAATCATTTGATAGTGTGAAGAAAATGCTTCAAATTGAGGCTCCCACATTTTCCATGATGCTCCGCTCCCATGCAAAAACAATATGGGCGTCCCTTGTCCTCTAATTTCATAATGTATATTGATATTGTTCGCATTAACTTTTGGCATAAAATATCCTCCTACTTTGTCTTACAAACATATCGCTCTTTTCACTCAACTAAAATTTGCTCTTTCTGTTGGATTACAAATTCATTTAGAAATAGCAGAATAAGAATATTACGATATGAAAAAAGGTAATAAAAAGAAAAGACACCCAGATGAGTGCCTTTAGATAATTTTCTTACCTATATGAATCATGAGTAGGTTGAAACAAGTCTTCTTCTGAATTTCTAACAACAGAAAAGTGTTCGACATTGTAATGACCATGCAGTGTATGATTATGATGCTTGATAATATGTTCTGCACTTAAAACATCACTGTCCGCAGTTGAATGCCCATCACCAACTAACGTGACATCAAAACCACTAATAGTCGCCGTTCTTACTGCACTATCAATGCAGTGCTGCGTCGAACAGCCCATCACAACTACATGTGTAATTTCTTGTGATTGCAAATGATTTAGAAGTTCAGTCCCATGGAAACAATTCGTTGCTTTCTTATCGAAAATCTTTGCTTCATGAGGAACATTAATACCATTATGAATTTCGAATCCTTTCCCTTTACCTTCCGCAACATCAAGATCTCTTACAAATGCAACTGGAACATTGGAATTCCTTGCTTTATCAATGACTAAATTGATATTCCTAATAAGTAGTTCTTTATTAAAAACAGCTTTTTCTTTCTCATTGCCATCCAATAATTCTTGCTGAGCATCAATAATAAGTAATGCCTGATTCAAATAATTTTCCCCCTCCAATTTGAGGAAACTAGTAGTTAGACGGTTTCCCCTTTTTGTTTATCACGCTAACATATTTTTTATTCATACTATCTACCCCCTAAATGAAATTGTCATTTAAGACTAATTAATTTTACCATTTATTCCAAAAAGATAATAGCTGATAAAATGGAACTTTTCATGCTTATCACTAAAACATGTGGTTGATCCAACTGAAGGCGTCGGTCTCCACTCTAATCAGTTTTATCAAATGTCATCCTCCAACTTTAATCATGATGACACATGTCCTTGATACTATTACTATGATTAAGTATGTATGCCATACATTGAACCGTATCATCAATGCGTTGTTTTTTCGAATTATAATAACGTATATTTGAACCTTCTCGAATAGCAATAGCTTCGTTAATAACTTTATGAAATTCTTCAGGTAAATGATGTATCGCAAATTTACAAGCATCTACTTTTGAAACAATATCATTTTCTGTTAATGTATAAAATTGTCGTAACATCCCAGTAATAGACCATTCTACTTCTTCATCAACTAATTTATTTGGTATCACAAATGCCATAGTTTTATATTTTTCCATCGTTTTCAATCTATTCGCCCAATAACTGTTCATGTTTTGCAAAACATAATTAACCAGCACTCTTTCATCTACACTGAAGTTATACGTAGCTATATCCGGCCCTAAAACGGTAATCCCTTTATTTTTTAAAACCCACCAAGTGATTGGGTTAATATCATCATTACCCCAATTTGTTTTGCCTTCATTTACCTTTAGACAGCCCTTTACCTCACTCTGTTTCTTTCCGACATCTCCAACTTGTATATAACTTCCATCCATCCCTATTTCCTTATATTTTCGATTTAATTCTTTGTGAAGGTCGGATATTACTTTCGCATCTTCTTCTGTTAATGTTCTGTTTACAACTGTTACAAAATCGATATCACTAGAGCCGTTTATGTAAGCGTTCAGAGCAATTGAACCATGTAAATAAAACCCTTCAAGTATATTCGGTATTTTATTTTGAAATAGGCTTAAATATTCATTTAAAACTGTTTGAACCGGAATAGGAATTCTAGAATCCATATAAACTCTCCTTTTCATCAAATAATACTTATATTACCAAAACGTCTGACTAATTTACAATTATTGATAATAATGTGATTAAACCTTAAATCAGAGAAGCAATTTTTTCAAACCAATTTCCGTTTGATTTTCGATAAGACTGGACGCCTTAGAAAAGCATGCTGCCGGACCGGAAATCAACCCTACATTATGATGAAGAGCTAATATAGTGTATCTTATAAAAATTCATTGGGTATTCTAGGAATTAGATAAGGAGTGGGGGAATTTGTACACAGGGTATTTACAAGTAGTTGTTCAAACGGTTATTACCTTTTTTGTTCTTCTGACACTTACGAGGTTTTTAGGTAAAAAACAATTAAGTCACTTAACCTTCTTTAACTACGTAACTGGTATTACAATCGGTTCCATTGCAGCCAATATGGTAATATTAAAAACAATTGTATTCATAAAATTTTTAATTAGCTTAATTGTTTGGTGTGCGCTTACAACTTTAATTAGTTACATCGCTCTAAAATCAGGTAAAGCAAGAACATTACTTGACGGTCAACCGACAATTGTTATTAAAAAAGGAAAAATAGATAGAAAAGCTTTAGCTAACACTAAAATTAATCTTGATGACCTTACGATGATGATTAGACAATATCAAGTTTTCTCGATTACAGAAATTGACTATGCTATTTTAGAACCAAATGGCATGCTTAGTATTCTGAGAAAGCCTGAATTTCAAAGCACTCAAAAGACTGATTTAAGTATCTATCCTTCAGCTCCGTCTTTTATCCCAATTGAAATCATCACAGATGGGAAGCTATTGCCACGAAATTTACTGGAAGTTGGAAAAAGTAGAGAATGGCTAGATAACGAATTAAAAAAGGCAAATGTTAAAACAATCCAAGAAGTTTTATATGCAGAAATTCAACCAGACGGCAACATATTTATCCAAAAAATTGAATAAGATGATTTTCTTATTCAGTTGCTTCCAAGAACCTAAAACTTGACAAAAAAGTTTTTTTATGAAATAATTTACTTTTATTATATTTATTTGTACAATAGGATTCTCCTGGCCAGGGGAATCCTATTTTTTTTTGAAGGAGTGTATTTGCATGAACAAAGGTGAATCCAGTTTAACTTCATTAATCTCAGCTTTTAGTAGAGCTTATCATAGTCAATTCGATACCCCTAAAATTTTTGATGACTATCTAGCAAAAGAGTTAATCACACAAAAAGAGTTCCTTGACATTCAAACAAATATGATTCAAGGCATCCAGTTTTTTAACAAAGAAATCGCAGAAAAACTAAATGGACAAACTGAAGAGTTATTAAAATGGATAGTGCAAACTCACCTCTCCCCTACGCCCTTGGCACGTGCAGCATATTGCGAAAAAGTTGTGCACAATGAAGTCATGTTAGGTTTACAGCAATATGTCATACTCGGAGCAGGATTAGACACATTTAGCTTAAGACACCCTGAATTTGAAAACATTTTAGAAATCTTTGAAATTGATCATCCTGCAACACAGGAGTTTAAAAAGAAAAGATTGACTGAAGTTGAAATAACGCTGCCAAGTAATGTACATTACATTTCCATGGATTTCACCAAAAAGTTTTCCTATCAACATCTAACGGATAACGGCTTCGACAATAAAAAAACGTTCTTTAGTCTACTAGGTGTTTCCTATTATTTACCGAAAGAGGAAACGTCAAGCTTACTTAAACATTTGTTTGCCAATGTACCGTCTGGAAGTTCCATCGTATTAGATTATGCAGATGAAAAATTATTTACTGAAAAAGGAATTTCAAATCGAGTAGATAATATGGTGAAAATGGCTGCAGCTAGTGGTGAACCAATGAAATCATGTTTTACTTATAAAGAAATGGAAAAAATGTTAGAAAACTTAGACTTTCTAATTTATGAGCATTTATCTCCAAATACAATTAATGAACTTTATTTTGACAATCGAGAAGATTATTTAACAGCCTTTGAAACAATTCACTACATTCATGCTGTGAAAAAGTAAATTGAAGTTTGGAGGAGTCATCAAATGAAAATTTATCAATTGTCTAAAGAAAACGGCAAAAATATAACACAATTTAAGTCAAATTTTATTATGTCTCGAATTATCAACACTGAAGCATCAGCTAGTATCGGATGTATGCATTTAGAAGAAAACGGTGTAATTGGCTATCATCAAGCAGTAGTTCCCCAGCTTCTTTTAATTATAGAGGGAGAAGGATTTGTAAAAAATGAACAAGAGCAATATTTTTAAGTCCAGCCTGGTGACGCAATTTTTTGGGAGAAGGACGAATGGCATGAAACAAAATCGGATAAAGGATTAACTGGCATCGTGATAGAATCTGAACACTTAAATCCCGCATCTTTCATGCCTCTAAAGTTGGTTGTCGATATTTTCTGAATATTTCTCAGGCAATTAACTATGCAAGAATAACATCTTATCATATTTTAGTAATGTAAGATGGTTTAGTCTTACACCTCCCAAGCTTTGTTACTAAGGGTCACTTATTATAGGTGACCCTCTTTAAATTTACTATTCAATTAATAGTGTTTCTCTATAGTTTATTGACAAACTCCCAGTGGATTTCCGTCTGGATCATAAAAGGTAAAAGATTTCGTCTCACCTTCTCCATCTATTTCATTAACTTTAACATTCTTTTCAATTAATGATTGGTATGTTTCTTCAATGTCTTGTGTAATAAAATTAAAGAACTTCTCTACCCCAAAATAATTTTCTGGGAAATTTAGTGGTAAATGATTTTTTACTTTTACTAAACAAACAACAGTTTGAGATTCTGCATCAATTTTCATTACTGCAGCACCTTCCTCTAAGTATAAAAGAGAAAATCCTAGTTTCTCCTCGTACCATTTTGCAGATAGTTCGGGGTTCTTAATTGGAATAAATATTGCTTCTACTCCTTTTAATATAGGTTTACTCATACTTTACCCCCTTATAATTTTCTTTAAAAATACGGCTCAGCTCACTCCACACATCAAACTTATTTCCGTCTACATCATAAAAAACAAAATTTCTTCCCGCATGGCCCCTATTTTCAATTCCTTCAACTTTAATTCCTTTATCGATCAATTCTGTCTCGGCATAATTGCGTCCGGAATCGGCTTTGTGCTTGCACAAAAAACTCCTTTCCAATTCCGTGATATCTGCCGGAGGTTTTAACTTCTTTCAGCAGGTGTTTGAACACCTGCTGAAAGAAGTTAAAACGTTTACGAATAGTCTCTAATGCACTTAATCGTCAATAAAATTTGAGCTTTGATTGTTCATGGATTTCACAAGAAAAAAACGTTGATTGGCAAAATTATCAATTGCCTTATCACTATTCTGGTAACAGCGTTCTGCCCCCAGTTACTTACATACCATTCACATGACCGTTCTACATTGCTACTGGAATATATGAAGTTCCTATTCTAATTAACTTTTCACCCATCTACTCGCCCTCTTGAATCTATCCGGTAAATTATCCCACATTCTACCTTTATATCCTTTTACGCCTGTGCTACAATTTCATCCTTACAAAATGCTAAGTTTGATTTGAAGTTGTGTTTGTCTACAGTCTAAAACGACCAGACCCAATTTCGAGTTCTGGTCATTATGAAATGCTAAGTGTCAAAGTTAGGCAACCCAATAAAAACAGTAAAGATTCTCCCCATACATTAACTCGAATGAGTATTCCCTCTTCTGTAGATTAACTCTTTACAAATATAAAATTGATTCTCTATATATATTATATAGAAAGAGAATTGTATAAGGCACTTTAATATCCAAGTGTATTTGATTCATAGAAAGATGTGTGCTGTCGAAGATAAAATTTATTCTTTAGTATGGAGGAATTTTGAAATATGGAACAAAAACAATTAACCTTATGGCGCCCTAAAGGTTTTTTGCAGTGGCTATTAACAGGCATTTCAGTAGTACTAACACTTCTTACTGCCATGATTACGTATGCCATTTTTCATACAACTAATATTCTTAGTGTAATTGGTTTCCTTGGAACGCTTGCATTGTACTCTCCATGGTTTTTATTAATCTTAACCTTTTTTATCATAGTGCTATTAATACTTGCTTTATGGAAGAAAGCTAAAATCGCTCAATTCATGTTGATTCCGCTATTGATAATAAATGTATTTCTAAATGTGGAGCCAATTATGGAAATGAAGAACTATGCTAAAAAAGAAAATGTTCACGTTTCACTTTACTCTCACTTTTTTTACAAAACAGAAATATCATCAAAGTTTACAAAAGATATCGTATACGGAAAAACTACAGATGGCGTTGAGTTAAAGCTTGATATGTGGCCTGCTAATGAAAAATTGAAAAACACACGTACTCCAGCTGTTATAAAGGTACATGGAGGCGGATGGGTTGAGGGTAGTAAAGCGAGTGCCCCTTATTTGAAACAATGGTTAAGTGAATTAGGATTTACTGTTTTTGATATAGACTATCGCATGCCACCCCAAGCAGGATGGAAAGATGAGGTAGCTGATGTGAAATCAGCAATAGGATGGGTAGTAGAATATGCGGATACTTACAAAATTGATCCTAAAAAAATAAACTTAATGGGTGATTCAGCAGGTGGAAATCTAGCTATGCTCGCTGCTTATAGTATAGGAGACACAACTTTACTACCGTCCACCAATGTACCATCAGTACCTATTAATACTGTGATAAATTTTTATGGACCGTCAGATATGACAAAATTTTATGAGAATAACCCGAGTCCGGGCTATGTGCAAAATGTTATGAAAGAGTATATAAGGGGCACACCTTCACAATTTCCTGATCGTTATCAAAAGCTTTCTCCTATCAATTATATTGGAGAACACACACCACCTACCATTATGTTTTTAGGCACGAGCGACAGTCTTGTCCCAACAGAACAAGCTAAAATATTGGGCAAGGAACTTTCAATGAATCATGTCCCTCATGAGATCTATTATCTTCCGAAAGCTGAACATGTTTATGATGGAGTACTAGGTAGTTTGAATACCCAAATTACGTTCGAGAAGCTCAAGACATTCCTTCAGAAATATAACAAATAACATGCTACAGAAAAAATTGTAGATAAAGTTGACATCTAAAAGAGCACCCCTGTTAAGCAAAAAACGTAATGAAATAACCTGCCTGTAGTGGACTCCACCACCGAGTTGTTGTGCATGCTGGAGCAAATAACAAAATGACCAGACTCCATCTCGAGTTCTGGTCATTACTTTTTTTACGTTTTTTAACTATAATTTGCTTTGAACAATTATTGGTCACTATACTTGAATGTTTTTAATGAAATAATAAGTGTCAATGCTAGGCATCCTATTAAAAGGAATAAAGATGCTCCCCATGTACTAAAGTTATTTATAAATGCAGCTTTAATCCCATTTAAAAACCATTCGAATGGATTTATCAGACTAATATATTGTATAAAGTTTGGCGCCTTTTCCATTGTAAAAAATGCATTGCTACAAAGTAACATTGGTATCATCAGTACATTGGCAGTCATACTTAAATGTCCCTCGTTCTTCACGAGACTTGATAAAAAAAAGCTTAAAAAAACAAAACTTAATGAGGCTATTAAAATAATCGGTGTCATATATAAGAATGTATTAAAAGATATATCTAGACGATTGATAACGATAGAAAATAAAAGCACGATATAAGATAAAATAATGGCAACTATTGCCCACGAACTCGAAATACTAATGATATATTTCCATAAAGGCATAGGTGTAGCGTGAAGTAAATTATAGACACCTCTTTTTCTTTGCGATAACGCTATAAAAGCAGTGGTCATAAACGAATAAAAAAATACACTCACAGCAATGATTCCTTCTACATAATTTCCTGCATAGCTCGGTACAAATAACCTTAGCGCAATAATCGCAGCAAATGGCATTAATATTGACCAAAATAGTAAATACATATCTTTAATACTCGATTTCAAATTTAATACGAAAACAGCCTTCATTTTCTCACTCCTCACATTGTCAATTCAAAAAATAATTCTTCTAAATTTTGAGTTTGGTAGTGCTCCATTAAACTATCAGGTGAACCATTTGCAATTATTTTTCCATGATGCATCATCAACACTCTGTCAGCCACATTCATTACCTCCAACATATCGTGGGAAGAAAATAAGACGGAAACCCCGCTATCTTTTAAACGTTTAATGATATGTTGAATTTCTCGTTGTCCTCTTGGATCTAATCCTGCAGAAGGTTCATCCAAAATCACAAGTTTAGGATTATGCAAAGTTGTCACGATAATTGCCAGGCGCTTTTGCTGTCCTAATGACAGTTTAATAGCAGGCATTTTTTTCACCTGCAATAAATCAAAAGCTGCAAGTTTTTCATCTATCAGCATTTTTGTTAGCGAAACTCCATAAAATGCAGCAAATAATTTCAGATTATCCTCTACAGAATAGCCTTCGAAAAAAGGTGTTGTTTGAAGCTGCGTACCTATTTCCTTTTTGTATTCAGATGTCCAGTATTTAATTGCTCCACTGTCCTGAGGAATAATGCCAAGAAGCATACCGATAGTTGTTGTTTTACCAGCACCATTTGTGCCCACTAAAGCTACTATCTCCCCCTCATTAATATCAACATCTATATGATCAACGACACATCTAGTTTTATAACTTTTCATTAATTGACTAGCGCTAATTAATTTTTTCACTTTTTCTCTCCTTTACTTATTGTTGTATATTCAACGTTGATCATGTAGGTATTTTTTAACTCCCTCATTCGAGGGAGTTATTTTTTTTCATAATATCAATAGCTTGATGTACAAATTTTGTCTGCACTTTCACAATTTCTAGCATATTATCAAATGCCAGTTGTGTTAATGCTGGCAGTTCTCCTTGCATAGCAATCAATTTCGCCTCATAGCCAGCATTGATAGCCTGCTCTTCTTGCTCTAAAATTTTTTTCTGCTTTTCTAATGCTTCCACAGCTTTAGCTTTTGGCAGTTTAAATGCAAAGGATACACCAGAATACAAAGTTGTAGGGTAAACTACAGAGGATTTTTCCAGAGCCTCGATAATTAATTCTTGCTCATGCTCCCTGCCCTTTTCGGTAATTTGGTAAATTGCTTTTTGTCTATGACCTGTGGATTCAATGCTAGCCACCTCTATGTAGCCATCTTTTTCAAGCTTCTTTAAAGCATTATAGATAGAGCCGATTAGCACACCACCCCATCGTTCAGCGTCATTTAATTCAAGCATTACTTTAATATCATAGCCAGTCATTGGTTTTAGCCCCAACATTGCAAGAACTAATAGCCTTGTCATAATAATCACCTTTTTATATTCAACGTTGAATAAGTTGAATATACCGTTTTTTGATTTTTTTGTCAATTATCTTTATAATTCTTTTTTAATGTCGGAAAAATCTAAATTCGCTATAATAAATTATTTTATGATAGAATATATCATATTGCGCCATCAAAGGGGCATGTACCAATTCAAGCTGTAGCAAATTTATTTGCTACAGCTCTTTTTTTAAAAAAATTTATTTCCTATTTTCTAATTCCCTTTTTTTGCAAATTAACCTAATGATTCTTTAAGGTTATCGCTAACTGGCCAGGCGTATTGTAAAAATTCATGAAACGTTAGTATATTCGGTTCATCTGAGCGAACTTTTAAATTTATAGCTGATGTAATTATTGATTCTGAAACATGTTGGAGGATCGTTATCGAACCGTCCTGTATTTCATTTTCAATAGCATTTTGACCTAAAATCGCATAGCCTGTCCCGTTCAACACGGCACGCTTAATCATCTCATCACTTCCCCCAACCATAATAGTGGACTGAGGTTGAAAATCTGCTTTTTTGAAGTATTGTTCTATAATATTGCTGAAACTACAATGATAGTCATAGGAGATAAAAGTAGCTTCTCTTATAATTTCATGAAAACTTCTTTCTTTGCAAATTTCAGACGAAGCAACTAAAAAAGCCTTTTCCTCTTCTAAAAAAGTTTTACTGATATCGATATCATTACACTCATTCGCAATAATGGCGATATCTGCCACATGGTCTCGTACACTTTTGATAGCATGTACACTGTTTAGTGGTAGAAGGCTTATTTTCACAGTCGGGTATATTTCCAAATAAGCGTTTACAATCGGCGAAAGGTGTTGCGTACAATAATATTCTGAGGCAGCAATCGTCAGAATGCCAGAAGGTCCATGTAGTTCTTCCATGTCTTTTTCTAACTTATCTATAAAGATAAATAAGCTATCGACATGGTCTTTTAACTTTTTTCCAGCAGCTGTTAGCAACGTCTTTTTACCAACTCTTGTTAATAGAGTGTGATTCAGTTCTTTTTCTAAAGACTGTATTTGTAACGTAATAGTTGGCTGTGTATATCCTAATCTTTTGGCAGCCTTTGTGATATTTAATTCTTCTGCGACTACTTGAAAGGTTTTTAAATTCCTTAGTTCCATCTATATCACCGTCTACTTTCCCCTTATTCCCACAAAATGAATTTTCTCCAAAGATGTATTTCCATTATAAAGTAATAATTCTCCTACTTCCATTTAAGAAAATGAGATGTATTTAACTCCAATTAATTTCCACTTTAGCTATTTACAATTTTAGGAATCCCATTTCAAATAATATTTATCAACAATCTTTTAACTATTAATATTTCTTATAGTAGGCATTTGACGTATTTTCTGAATTAAGAGAAAATTCTTTCAACACCAACGGAATGGGGATGAGTTTATGATTGATTGGAAAAACATAAATGAAGAAGGCTTATTAGCGCCCACAATGGCGAAGGATTTTCCAAATTTACAGGTAGTTAAATCGGAGGGATTATTTTATATAGGGGTCGACGGTAAAAAGTATCTAGACTTTACTTCTGGTATAGCTACAGAAAATACAGGGCACAGACATCCCAAGGTCATTACTGCGATTAAAAATCAAGTTGATTATTTAGTTCATGGTCCTATTGGTATTATAAATTACGATTCAATTATTCTATTAGCTAAGAAATTGAGAAAGATTCTTCCACAGTCATTAGATTGTTTTTTCTTCGGAAATAGTGGAGCAGAGGCAATTGAAGGTGCCGTAAAATTAGCAAGACATGTAACTAGGAGACCTTACGTTGTTTCTTTCCTTGGAGGATTCCATGGAAGAACGATGGGAGCCTTAAGCCTCACTACATCAAAAAGTAAATACAGAAAGAGTTTACCAGTCGGAGCGAACATGACATATCAATTACCATATGCTCAATTAACGGAAACACCAGCAGGTTTAAACCATGATGAATATTGGTCAGAACGCGTTGAAAAAGATTTTGAACGTTTATTTAATCATCAAGTGTCTCCAGATGAAGTGGCAGCTGTTATTTTAGAGCCTGTTCTAGGAGAAGGCGGTTATGTTATCCCTCCAAAAGCATGGTTACAAAAAATAAAAGCAATCTGTGACCGCTACGGAATATTATTAATCTTTGATGAAGTTCAAACTGGTTTTGGTCGAACTGGTGACTGGTTTGCAGCAAATCGATTTGATGTGATCCCTGATATTATGGCGATTGCAAAGGGAATTGCCAGCGGACTACCCCTTAGCGCAACAGTAGCTTCAAGGGAATTAATGGAACAATGGACAATTGGAAGTCATAGTACTACATTTGGTGGAAATCCTATCGCATGTGCGGCCGCATGCGCTACAATTGACGTTCTTGAAGATGAAGGTTTAGTAGAAAATGCAAGAATATTAGGTGACTATGCATTAAATAAATTAATACTCTTAAAAGAAAAACATCACACGATTGGTGAAGTTCGTGGAATTGGTTTGATGTTAGGAATTGAAATTATTCATCCAGAAACCCAAGAACCCAATGGTAAGGGGTTAATGAATATCCTAGAGAAATGTCTGCATAAAGGGGTTATTTACTATTTAAGCGGTAATAAAGGAGAAGTAATTCGAATGATGCCCCCATTAAATATTGATAAAGAACATTTAGACTTAGGAATTTCCTTGCTAGACGAAGCAATTACTGAATACGAATTAGAATTAAGTTCGGGGGTGTATTAATGAATATATTGGATACTTTCGTTCTTGTTCTTTATTTTGGTGCCTTAATAATTGTAGGAATAATCGGAATTAAAAAAGCGAAATCAGAAAAAGATTTTGTCCTCGCAGGAAGTCGTCTAGGGTATTACAGCCACGTTGGTTGTTTAGCAGCTGTTATTATTGGTGGTGCAGCTACGATGGGTTCAACGACATTAGGTTATGATTATGGGGTTTCTGGTCTTTGGTTTGTTTCGATGATGGGCTTTGGTATAGCTGCCTTGGGTCTTTTCGTCGTTAATAAAATTGGTGGGTATGAGGTTTTTACTATTAGTCAGTTACTAGGAAAGCGCTTTGGTGAAGGAACTCAGCTTATTAGTGCGATTGTTACTGCAATCTATACCCTGATGGTAGTCGTAACACAAGTAATTGGTATGGGAAATGTTATTCACGTATTACTAGGCTGGGCCCTTATTCCTTCTATGATTATTGGCGGAGGGATCGTGCTCTTTTATACTATCTTAGGGGGTATGTGGAGTATTACCTTAACCGATATTATACAATTTATTGTCATGACTATCGGTGTATTTTTCATTATGTTCCCGTTTAGCGTAAACAGTGTCGGAGGATTAACAGTTCTATTTAGTAGTGTGCCAGAAGCGCATCTAAGCCTTACAAATATCGGCTGGGACCGAATCTTCCAATACTTTTTATTGTACTTCTTTGGTTTAATGGTTTCTCAAGACATCTGGCAGCGTGTATTTACAGCGAGAAGTCAAAAGGTAGCGAAAAGCAGTGCTATTTCAGCTGGTGTATACAGTGTTTTATATGGTCTAGTACTAAGTATAGTGGGTATGTGTGCACTTGTCCTACTTCCAAATCTAGGGGAAACTCAATCTGCTTTTACTAGTCTTGCATTAGAAATTCTTCCACCAGGCTTGTTGGGACTTGTTCTTGCTAGTGTTTGTTCTGCACTTATGTCAAATGCTTCAGGAGCTATTTTTGCCTCTGCGACACTTATCACCAACGATATTATTAAGGTGTACGTAAAAAAAGATATGACTGATAGAGATATCATCAATACATCGCGAATGGTCATCCTTGGCTTAGGTGTCTTAGCCATCATTTTCTCTGTATGGATTCAAAACATACTAGTGGCATTAGACATGGCCTACGCAATTTTATCAGGTGCTATCTTCGTACCTCTTATCGTCGGCCTTTATTGGAAACGTGTAACAAGTAAAGCTGCTTTCTACTCTATAATTGCTAGTTCACTAGTTATCTTTATTTCATTTATAATTTTTGGCATTACTTCTACACTACCAATTATTTATGGTTTAATTACTGGACTCGTCGTTATTGTAGGTTTCACGCTTATTATTCCCGAAAATAACATTGAGATGAACAAAAAAAATACAACAATTTACAAGTGAACATTTATAGAAAATACCAATTTCACACAAACTCAATGTAAGCTGCACTCCAAAAGTTAAACACATCTAACAATTGGAGATGCAGTTTTTTTATGAATATCAAAAAGTATTTTCATAAAGAATTTCTTCGGCATCATGACATCCCTAGTTTTTCTTCCATCATGCAAAGTGACCTTTACTATGTTAATTCAGAAATTTGCTGTGATTAGGTAAAGCAATCTGCTCGAATTCACTAGCTAACTTATGCAAATTTCTCGTAAGCTCTTCCCCCTTCATTGGTAATCCATGTCCTGCAATAGCTACTGAAGGTTTTAGAGCCTCTAATTTTTTTACAGAATCCCAAGCTGCTTGCCAATCCGCCGTAAAGTATCGCGGCGGCCCGCTAATTTCCTTTTTTTGTAGCAACACTTTGTAGAGCGACTCTTGTTTAACCGTAACAAATGCATCTCCAACAATTAATGCTCGATCCTCTTCACGAAATAATGATATATGTCCTGGCGTATGACCCGGCGTATGAATCCAACGAAAACCATCCATAAATGGAATACTACCATCCGAAGGAAGTGCCTCAACTCTGTTTCCTAAGTTAATCGCTTCATTCGGAAAAATGGATGAAACTTTTGCTAGTAGGCCACCATTTACACTAGGATCAGGTTTAGGGTAATTTTTTATATCTGTTAAATAAGGTAATTCTAAAGAATGTGCATAAACCGGCATACCCCAGTGTTCAATTAAATCAATTATCGCCCCAACATGATCAAAATGACCGTGCGTCAAAATTAGCGCTTTAGGTCGGCTATTTGATCCAAATCTCTCCTCGGCTATCGAAATAATTTCCTTTGCACTTTTTGGCATGCCTGCATCAATTAATACGAACTCTCTCTTATGAGGTTCACCGAAGAGTACAATATTAACAATTTGAATCGTATGTTGGTATAAATCAGGCAAAACTTCTACACCATCACCACTCCAAATTGATGTCGCAGGAATATATTTAAAGTCGCTACCATAGTGCATATTTTCATGCATGGAAATCCCTACTTCCTCATTGAATTGTAGACAATCATATTTTTCCTTTATACAGTAAAGATATAGCAAGAAAAAAATGGGTTTTATATTTTCCTAAAGCATTAATTTCTTTCAGCGACTGTTTGAGTACTCGCTGAAAAGTAGCTTAAATCCGCATCCATTTCACCTAGTAAAAAACGTTAAGAGCTACCTTCTGCTTCATGTCCCTATCTTTAGTGCCTTTCAATCACTCGTGCCATATTCTTTACACCTACAAATATCATCCTCACTTTCACCTATAAGTAATAAAATAGTTTCATTGTATATCTCTACCTATAAATGTATAATTTTACTGTATTTTGTTCGAAGTAAATGATTCTTGTTTAAACTTCGCCAAATAAAAACACGGAAAGGAATGTGTAGTTTGAAGATTGTAGGAATTATTGTAGCTGTTGTGGTTTTACTTATTGTTGGTTTAATTATTGCGAGCAAACGAATTGTGAAAAACGCAAAAAAATCACAGTTAGAAATGGAGGCGGCTAACCCTTTACCGAAAGAGAAACAGCATTTGCTTGCCTACGGTGCCAATATAGCTCTTTACCGGTCTGAGTCTCCTCGGATACTGCCAGTGAAGGTAGATCACGAGACATTGAAAGAAGGTCTTTCTTCATACTGGGACGTTAGTAATCCAGAGGAGGCTGTAGAAACCTTAGAATGGCTTCTTATGGAAGGACATCGTGCAAGGTATGACGAGCTCTTTATGGCGTTGAAAGCTGGCCAGACTTTTACAGAGGAAGAAGTGGGCAAATCACAGAAATGCTATGAATCTGCGCAAGAAGTAATGATGAAGCAGCTTTCCTTTGCAAAATCAGACTATGACCGTGTGGACACTATTGCCGCATGGGATTTTGACCGAGCTGTAAATATTGCAAGATGGAGCTACATAGTTGGTTATTTAACCGAAGAACAGGCATGGGGCTATATTGCGAGAGCAGCTGATGCCGGCAGCCATTTCTTCCAATCATGGAATGACTATTTTATTTCATTTGCATTTGGTCGTGCCATTGCTTACGAGGGTGACATTTACGACATCATTTGGAGTGGAAAAGAATTGCTAAAAGAAGATGGCTCGATTTGGAATGAATTTAGTATTAATCGATCAGCGGTACAAAAAGTCTAAAACTTAACATTGGACAAGGTCCAAGAGTGTATTCTATTTAGAGTACAAAGAAATAAATGATGATTAAAACAAAAACCTGCTAGATATTTAGCTACTTTCTTAGCTAAAATCTAGCAGGTTTACTTATTTACGAACAGCTTCAAATGTAATTAATGAATGCTCTTTTGAAGGCTTTTTATTATAAATATATTCAGCTGAACAAGTAATATCAGAAAAACCTAAGCTTGTTAAAATGTGCTGGAATTCTTCTATTCCGTACCATCGCAACGGAAATCTTTGTAATTCTGAATCTATTAATTTACCATTTCTCCATTTTTCATATTTCAAAACGGTTAGCGTATATTGATCAATCCAGTTCATTTCAACGGCTTTTCTTTCTAATGCAATTCCTTCCTCTTTCGAAATTTCATAGTAAGATGAAGAAGTTTCCCCTGTTCGCCAGTCTGTAGGTAAAAGCAAGTCTACAATTAAGCGTCCTCCAGGTATCAAATGATTATACATACATTTTAATGCATCCATCGCATCTTTTGAATTCTCTATTAAGCATAAAGAACCTGTAGGCATAACAATCGCTTCAAATTTCGAGTCTATTGAAAAGTTGCTCAAGTTACCTTCATATAGATTTGGCATGAATCCTCTTTCTTCACAACGTTTTCTGCATAAATCTAACATTTCAGGTGAGTAATCAATTCCCTCAACTTTATATCCCTTTTCAAGTAAAGGAATTAAGAAGCGTCCAGAACCAACCCCCGCTTCAAGCACTTTTCCCTTAGTTCCCTTTAGTCGTTCAAGATAATATTCAATATCCCCACCAATAGAATATCCTACTGGTTTTGTCAAATCATAAAGTTCTGTACATAATGGACCGTAATAACTATACAAAGTAATTCCTCCGATTTTTTTGCAGAAGAATCTATTATACTTAGTTCTTCCACACCTTATTTATGTTTGATGAAAAAATAGAGCTGACTTTCATAATTAATCACTCACTTTCTTAAAGAATATAGTAAAATTATACATAATTACTTTATTTTTTACAAATATTTTCTTAATTCCCAAAAGAACTGAATAATAGTAAGAAGAACCTTACTGCTGTTCTTGTGCTCATTAAAAAATAAGGAGAGAATGCTATGAATAAAGAAAAAGTGTTTGCAGAGTTCCCATTATTAAACTCCGAAAAGCTAGTACTAAAAAAATTGAAAATGCACATTTACAGGAACTATTTGCAATTTATGATAATGAAAAAGTATTTGAATACTGCGGGATAATCCCTAAACATAATATCCAAACAGTGAATAAAATGATTGGGCATTTTGATAGAGATTACAAGAAGGAAAGCATAGTTAAATGGGGCATTTTTCAAAAATCTCATAGCGATCAATTAGTAGGTATTATAGAAGCAATGGAATTTAATCAAAAAGTGAATATGGTGACGATTGGTTACTATTTAGCAGAGGACTATTGGGGTAAAGGCCTTGCATCTGATGCGGTTAACATACTTGTCAAATTTTTATTTGAGGAAGTTAATATAAATCGAATACAGGCCGAAGTAATGCCGTTAAATGAAGCATCTAAAAAGATTCTCCTAAAAAATAGTTTTCTAAAAGAAGGACTTTTGAGACAAGCTAAAGTATGGTCTGGTAAAGGTGTTGTAGATTTAGAAGTATACAGTTTGCTTAAAGAAGATTACATGGTGAACTAAATAATTAGGTACTCTTTCGTCAAAGGTGCTTATACAGATAATTCTTTCGGACATCATTTATGAGATAATGGATTAATATTAACAACCGAAAGAGTGGTTCTATTGACTAATGGGCATAAACCTATCAACTTGCAATACCATAAAATACGAGTAACTTATTTGATAGCTATTGTTATCACCATTTCACTCGGCTTAGCTTCAAGAAATTGGAGTACCCTACTCCCGTCATTTGTAGCGCAGAACGCAGGAGACATACTATGGGCTATGATGGTCTATTTCGGATTTCGATTGTTGCTAGTGGGTAAAAGCGTCCTCACAGCTATTTGGCTCAGTCTTTTGTTTAGCTTCGGCATTGAATTTAGCCAGTTATATCAGGAAGACTGGATTAATCAGATTCGTGGGACTACGCTCGGGGCTTTGATACTTGGCAAAGGCTTTCTTGTAGAGGATTTGGTTCGATATACAGCGGGGATCATAATCGCTACTGTTTTGGATACAGCGGCAATTAAATTAAGGCTTCGAAGTTACATGGAAAATCGCTAGAGAATTATATTAAGTCTCTAGCGATTTTATATTTTGGGTTAAATTAATAAACCATATTTTAAATGATCAATCTTTATTACAAACCTATATGAGGAATGGTCATCATCTATTCATTAATCCAATTGATTAATTCTTTATCAAAAATATCCGGTTCTTCAAACATTGGGTTATGGCCGCTTTTTTCAAAAATGAGCTTCTTCACGTTTTCAAATGAATCATTAATTACATCCCAAAGTGAAACAGGAGCGACTAAATAATCATACTTTCCTAACCCTACCAAAATAGGTTTATCTAAATGAGCCGTAGATTGGATTAGATTTCGTTCAGCAAAAGCTACACCCCAAAGATAATCAATAACATCCATATTTGTATAGACGCCTTCCCACATATAAGCAGCATCGAACGTGTAGTCATAAAAGCTATGCGCTCCCATACGAATACACATATGCACAAATCTTCTCTCTGGATCATTGTGAATATCATTCTCTAACAAAGCAATATCATGCTCAAATTGTTTTGTTCGTTCAGCATTAGCCGTCTCATTAAAAAATGAAAAACTTTGCTGCTGTCTCTCCTGACTGTTTGTCGGTGCTGAATTTAATAAAATGACCTTCTGAACATTTTGAGGATATTTTTCGGCATACGCAATCGCCATAAATGCATGTCCAGAATGTCCTAAAATGATAAAATCCTCAAGCTTTAATAATTGTCTTGCTGCTTCGATATCCTCGACAATTTTATCCAAAGTATAATCTTCTTTCTTTAAAGCACGTGGTGGCTTCACAAACCCTCTATGATCCAAAAAGATAAATCGAAATTGTTTATATAAATTTTCCGAGAACAAGCGTGGATAATATACACTGCTACCCACTACCAATATTGGCTTACCTTGTCCCTTCACACAATATTTCAATTCAAAACCTTCATTTAAAATGCTTTGATAACTATTCATTATAATCGTCCTCTTTTCTTTTTATATCGAAGAGCCATATTTTAATGCTCTTCTCTTTATCACTCCCTTTCTATTTTACGTTCCCGTGTTTTCTCCATAGAACGCTCCAGCATCCTACCTCACCTCTCATTATTATTTTATATGTAATTTAAAAAGCCTTTTATCGAACAATACTATTTCTATTTTTCTCTACCAAAATGCCTGATAATATAGAAAAGTAAAATTTTTAAAAATGTGAATCAAGTATACAATAAAAATTTAGTAGTTTAAAATTATTAAATATTAGAAAAATATAGAAAGTTAGAGGATACAAGAACATGGATAAACAGTTACAACACATCATAACCTTGCGGGAGAATGGGCGATTGGAAGAAGCAAATCAATTAATGGTAGCACTAGTTAAAGAAGAGCCTGAAAATGGATATTACCAATTTCAATGTGCATGGACATATGATTCATTAGGAAAAGAAAATGACGCTGTTCCCCACTATGAAAAAGCGATTCAACTAGGGCTCGAATCAGGAATTTTACTAGATACTTATGTAGGGTTAGGAAGTACTTATCGTACGTTAGGGCAATATGAACAGGCAAAACGTATTTTTGAACAAGCCATAAGTGAGTTTCCCGAAGCCGAACATGTAAAGGTATTTTATGCAATGACTCTCTATAATCTTAGGGAACATTCAAAGGCTATGGAAACTTTGTTAAATACAGTAGTTGACACTACTAATGATGAAGGTATAAAAGACTATCGTAAAGCCATAAAGTTTTACAGTGATAAACTTGATCAAACGTGGGAATAACAAAATACACGCAGAAAAGACCAGGCTCCTATTTGGTAACCTGATCTTTTCATATTACTTCACAATATTTGTCTTTTTATCGGTAGAAATAATTGCAACAAATACTAATGAAATTATACCGCTAAAGAAAAATAAATAACTTAAAGGAATTAAAAAGAAGTTTCTTTCTATGAGTGTTCCATCTGGCAGTATTTCATCCCCGATAATTCCCTTCGTAAATAAACATAAAATTCCTATTAAAATCGGTAAAGTTGCAAGTATATATTTTTTCATCATTCTTCTCCTATTATTCATTATCCTCATTTTTTCTATATTCCAAAATGTCACCTGGTTAGCAGTCTAAAACTTCGCATATTTTTTCTAATGTAGGAAATTTAACGGCTTTTGCCTTTCCATTTTTCAAGTTAGAAACATTCGCCATTGTATTGCCTAGTTTTTCTGATAATTCTGTAACACACCATTTTTCTTTTGGCCAGCATGACATCGAGATTTACTATGATAACCATCGTTTACACACCTCAATCGTTAGATCATTATCCTGCTTTATCTCACTTGCTTTTCTTACTAAATAAGAAAGCATTGAAGTAAAGACTGAGATGACGATTGCAAAGAATAAAATCTAGGACATTCGCGTGATAGCTACCAACCGAAAAAATATAAAGTAACGCAGCTACATATAAGACACCTTAGATCATGGCTAACACACTTAGTATTTTTAATTAATCTGCGTTCGAGTCCGTAATATCTTGATTAGAGCCAATAAAAATGGAATCCACGTTATCCAAATGCAATAAATGGATTATATAGTGCTTGTAGTTCTTCTTTGTCTAGTAAATCTTCCTTGCCTGTTTGTGGCCCTATATAAATACCGAACAATAATACAATTATCAATTTTAACCATCTTGATAATTATCTTTGTTCATAACTTGCTAATGACATATTATCTTGTCATTCATTCCAAGTCAATAATTATTTATCGTAAAACAATAAATAATTATTGTAACTGCATATACCTTCCCCTTTTTAGCCAAAATGCTTGCTAGATTAATGAAATATGATAAAATAAGAACATATATTCGCACTCCCTTAATTTTTTTCACGGGAATATTTTATTATAAAAATAAATTGGGTGCGAGAATACATCTTAATAATATAAAAACTAATGTCGGATAATCTGTTGTTTTGACAATAATAAAACGGCTGCTCGGACAAGCAACCGTTATTTTTTATAGTTATAGTGCTTTGGAAGCCTGATGAATTAGAGCAGCTACCATTTTATCCATTTGTGCAAAACGATCGTCTTTTGTTTGACCGTTGACGTATCGATAATAGATTTGCTGACAAATTACAGCTAATTTAAAGTAGGCAAATGTAATATAATAATCGATGGCCGAAACATCACGTCCGCTTTTCTCAGCATAGCGGTTTATGAATTCCTTACGCGTATAAAACCCTGTTAAAGTCGTTATTGGTGGTTCTCCAAATGCGTATAGCAGCATTTTTGGATCATCTGCATGCATCCAATAGCTCATAGCTACCCCTAAATCTGCTAATGGGTCCCCTACAGTTGTCATCTCCAAATCAAAAAGACCCATCATTTCAGAATAATCGCTGGAAAACATAGCGTTATTAAGCTTGTAATCATAATGAATAATAGTTGCTTCACCATTAGAAGGTACATGGTCCTCTAACCACTTAGTCAACGCTGCTACTTCAGCATGTTCTGCCGTTTTCGCTTTGTCATAGCGCTCAATCCACCCATGTACTTGTCGTTCCATAAATCCTTCTGGCTTCACCATATCTTTTAATTGCGTTTCCTTATATGGTATTGCATGAAGAGCTACAAGTGAATCAACCATCTTTTCCGAAACGAGACGTCCTAATTCCTCCGTATTATCAGTGCCAGATGGAAAATGAGTATCTAGTACGATACCCTTTTTGCGTTCCATTAGAAAGAAATCACTGCCGATTATATCTCGGTCGTCCACGTACACATACGGTTTAGGTACTGCAGATAAAAATGGATGTAATGCCGATATAATCGTAAACTCACGTTTCATATCATGCGCTTTTTTGGCGACTGGTCCATGTGGAGGCCGTCGCAGAACCACTTCAAATTCGCCTACTTTTAGGCAATAAGTCAAATTTGAATGTCCTGCACTAAACTGTGAAATTTCTAGTTTCCCCTCTGGTAATTCCGGAAATTGACTCTTTAAAAATGAGTGTAATTTCACTTCATCTATACGTTCACTTGCCCTTACTTGTATCGTATCCATTATACCCCTCCCTTAAATGATTGAGCTCATACCGCCATCCACAACTATGACATCCCCCGTAATATAATCTGAGGCAGCCGCGGCTAAAAATAATGCAACGCCTTTTAGGTCATTTTCAGTTCCTAATCGTTTTAAAGGCGTCACGCCCATTAAATAATCTTGTCCGCGCTCAATTAAAACCTTTGACATTTTTGTTGGGAAAAATCCTGGGGCAATCGCATTCACATTAACGCCATATGGTCCCCATTTTACGGCTAAATCTTTTGTTAGCGTAATGACCGCGCCTTTACTTGCGTTATAACCAATTGTATCCATGAATTCAGGTAGTGTACCGCCAAGCCCTGCAACCGAAGCGATATTGATGATTTTTCCACTCTTTTGTTCTAGCATTATTTTGCCAACAGCTTGGCTCATTAAAAATGTACCATTGACGTTAACATCGAAGACTTTTTGCCAAGCTTTATATGGCATTTCAACGGCAGGAGTACCCCAAGACGCCCCACTGTTATTAACTAAAATATCAATTTGGCCGAATGTTTCAAGCGTTTTTGTCACTACATTCGCTATATCTTCTGGCTTTGTTACATCACAGTCAAGCGCTAATGTTTGTACACCTAAATCAGCTAATTCTGCCGCAACCTCTTCGCATGCCTCAACCTTTCTTGAGCAAAGTACAACGTTGGCACCTGCTTCTGCAAAGCCTTGTGCGATTTGAGCTCCAAGACCACGACCTCCGCCAGTTACGATGGCCGTTTTCCCTTTTAAGCTAAATAAATCTAGTACCGTCATTTCACCAGCTCCTCTTGTTTTTTGGCATGCTTCTTAAGCTCCAGCTTAGCAACTGTGTTACGATGCACTTCATCCGGTCCATCTGCTAATCGTAATGTACGAGAATTTGCCCATTGTGCAGCAAGCGTCGTATCAGGTCCTACTCCAGCAGCACCGAATGCTTGAATCGCTCGGTCAATCACTCTTAATGCCATATTTGGCGCCACTACTTTAATCATAGCAATTTCTGCTTTCGCTTCTTTATTCCCTACTGTGTCCATCATATACGCCGCCTTTAACGTTAAGAGCCTTGCCTGCTCAATATCAATACGGGACTCCGCAATACGCTCGCGCATCACACCTTGGTCTGCGAGCGCTCGATGGAAAGCGTGTCGCTCACTTACACGCACACACATTTCTTCTAATGCACGTTCAGCGGCTCCAATCAGGCGCATACAGTGATGGATACGACCTGGCCCTAAACGACCTTGCGCAATCGCAAAGCCTTTGCCTTCTCCCCACAATATATTTTCAACAGGTACTCGAACATTCGTAAACGTCACCTCACCGTGTCCTTCAGGTGCGTGATCATAGCCAAATGCAGTAAGCATACGCTCAATTTTCACTCCAGGAGTATCCATCGGCACTAAGATCATCGACTGTTGCTCATGAATAGGTGCTGTAGTATCTTTATGTTTCCCCATAAAAATGGCGATTTTACAGCGTGGATCCCCAGCTCCTGTTGTCCACCACTTATGTCCATTTAAAATATAATAATCGCCATCACGTTCAATGCTTGCCTCGATATTTGTTGCATCACTAGAGGCAACTGCTGGCTCAGTCATTGCAAAGCAGGAACGTATTTCTCCACGTAATAGCGGCTCTAGCCATTGCTTTTTCTGCTGTTCTGAGCCGTAACGCACAAGTACCTCCATATTTCCCGTATCTGGTGCATTACAATTAAACACTTCTGGCGCAAGTAAAGAGCGTCCCATTATTTCACATAATGGTGCATATTCTAAATTCGTCAAACCTGCTCCATATTCGCTATCTGGCAAAAATAAATTCCATAAGCCCGCTTCTTTTGCCTTTTGCTTTAACTCCTCCATAATTGGTGGAATCGCTCCCCAACGATCCTCCATTGCCTCTACTTGTGCAGCATACACTGCCTCGTTCGGATAAATGTATTGCTCCATAAAATTTGTCAGCTTCTCTTGCAGTTCTACTACTTTTTTGCTATAAGAAAAGTTCATAAAAAAGCCCCCTTTGTTTGAACTCAAAATGACAAATGAATGAATATTCATTTTTATTCTTACATTAAATGTTACCGCTATATTTATTGTAAATCAATGTCTATTAATCAAAAATTTGAATTATAGAGAAAATTCATACTTAAGACAATATTTCAAGCGAATAAGTCATCACATTACGATAATAAAACACAAGCCAAAAACTATTTTATCATAATATGTATATTCAAATCGTAATAGCTTCTTTTAATATCAGTACGTGAAGATAAAAAAGAGTAACTTCTCATTCAAAGAAGTTACTCTTCTTAATTACATTAGTCTTTCACATTTTAAAGCGTTTTGCCTACTGCCATAATATCTGTAAGCAATTGACGAATAGCTAAAGGTAGATGGCGATTTTTTAAATACACTACATACACATTTCGTCGCAAATTAGGACAATCAATTTCTTTTTGTACAATCGTGTTAGCGGTAGGACCTTTTAAATAATTTTCAGGTAGAATGGTAATCCCTAAATTTTCACGAACAAGAGACACAGCTGTCTCAAAACGTTCAATCTCAAATTGTATATTAATGTTTTTGTCAGCCCTTGCGAATGCATCCAAAATGTCTTGTCTCGTTTGAAAGCCCTCTGTACTAATAATAAATGGCTCCTCACTTAAATCGGCGATCGTCAACCTTTCCTTCTCTGCTAATGGGTGATTTAATGGTAAAACGGCTACAAGTCGCTCTTCATATAAGCATTTAACTTCGAGATCCTCATCATCCATGATTTGATTTGTAATAATTAAATGTGTTTTATAGCTTTTAAGCGATTTTTCAACACGCTTACTCCCTAAAATATCTACTAGATGAATCATCATTTCTGGGTACTCTTTTTTATACTCTGTAATAACTTTTGGGAGCCAATGCTTAATCGATTCCATTATGCCAATCGTTATTTCGCTCGTACCACGTACAATGACCTCATCCATTTCAATTTTTAAAACTTCCATGTTTTTCAATATAACTTTTGCTCGTTCATATAAAAGCTCACCTGCCTCTGTTAATTGAAGATTTCTCGTATTCCTTTCAAGCAACGGTGAACCAATTTCTTGCTCTAATTTTTTAATAGCATTACTTAGAGAAGGCTGAGAAATATGCAGTTTTTCAGCAGCCTTCGAGAAATTCATTTGCCCCGCAACTGCTATAAAATATTGCAATTGTTTAATATCCACAACAACATCCCTTCCCATTTATAGTTTAAAGCTATAGATTAATAATAATTATATATTAGATATTATAATTATGCGAATATATAATTTATTCATAACAATATTTTCACTACAATAATATTGGAAACGGAGTTGATACTGATATGTATACAATGACAGATCAAAAACAATGGAAAGGTCGTATAGATTCAACTACTAATACGAGTAGTTTTCGTTTACATCAAAAAGTAAAAAGAATTCCTATTAATGATGTCAATGCTTCAGATAATCACCATGCCGGAATTGTTGGCTTTATTTGTGAGGAAGGTGTACGTCGTAATCAAGGACGTATAGGCGCAGCAAGTGCACCTAATGCTCTGCGTGAGGCATTATCTAGCCTACCTTGGACATTTGATGATGAACAGCAAATTATAGATGTCGGTAACGTTATTTGTCTAAATCATGCATTAGAAGAAGCACAGCGTGAGCTCGGTGAAATTGTCAAAACATTGCTAAACAAAAAATTACAATGTGTCGTGCTTGGCGGAGGACACGAAACACTATACGGACATTACTTAGGCGTTCGCTCAGCTTTACCTAAAGATGCAGAAATAGGGATCGTCAATATCGACGCTCATTTCGATTTACGACCATATGATGAACAGCCATCGTCCGGCACAATGTTCCGTCAGATTTTAGAGCAGGATCCACATGCCGATTACTTTGTTCTAGGCATACAACGTTACGGTAATACAAAAGAGCTATTTGATAAAGCCAATGAGTTGAATGTAAATTATGTGTTAGAAGATAACCTGACGCCAGAAAATATGGCGCAAACCTTAAATGATCTTCAGCAATTTATGGATAGTCATGATTATATTCTTTTAACGTTATGTATGGATGTGCTAAACGCTGCATTTGCACCAGGAGTTAGTGCTCCATCACCGTTTGGACTAGATCCAAAAACTGTTCGCACAATACTTCAAACAGTAACTTCGCACCCAAATACACATTCTTTTGATATTTGTGAGGTAAACCCTTCACTGGATGAGAACGGACACACAATTAAATTAGGTGCTTATTTTGTTTATGAAGCACTAAATCACTTACTTAGGAGACATGGTTAATGATCGAATTCAATCAAATTACAACAGTATTTCTAGCAGTTGCCCTATTCGCATTGGGCAGCTGGCTTATCAATAAAATCGGGTTTTTAAAAAGGTTTTGTATACCGGCGCCAGTTGTTGGTGGCTTACTGTTCGCCGCATTAGCAACTATTCTAAAGACAACTGACGTCATAGAAATTTCGCTTGATACGTCGTTACAAAGCTTATTTATGATTACTTTCTTCACAACAATTGGTTTAGGGGCAAGCTTTAAACTTGTGAAGCTTGGTGGAAAATTATTAGTTATTTATTGGTTAGCTTGTGGTTTCTTAGCTTTAATGCAAAATGTTATTGGTGTGTCACTTGCATCACTAATGGGGATTCATCCATTAATCGGGATGATGGCTGGCGCTGTTTCTATGGAAGGCGGTCATGGTGCCGCTGCAGCATTTGGACAAACATTAGAAGACTTAGGTATTTCTTCAGCCATGACAATCGGTGCGGCAGCAGCTACATGTGGTTTAGTTGCTGGTGGCTTAATCGGTGGTCCTATTGTAAAGTACTTAGTTGGTAAATACAATTTAACGCCAGATGAACAAGAAACTGAAGAAGTTGATTTTGAAAATAAAAATGAACAAATTACATCTGATTCATTCTTTACACAAGTATTATTCATCACGTTCTGTATGGCAGTAGGTACATATGTTGGAACATTATTCTCAGAAGCTACTGGCTTCGTACTACCTGGCTATGTTGGTGCAATGTTTGTAGCTGTATTAGTGCGCAATATTATGGATAAAATAAACCCTGAAGCGATTAACATGAAAAGCATTTCTTTAATTGGCGATGTAACATTAGGGATCTTCCTTTCTATGGCACTAATGAGTATTAAATTATGGGAAATCGCTGATTTAGCACTTCCATTATTCATTATTGTTTTCGCGCAAGTATTCTTCATTGTCGTATTTAGTATCTTTGTATTATTTAAGATTCTTGGTAAAAACTACGATGCTGCAGTTATGGTTGCCGGTTTTGCAGGACACGGCTTAGGGGCAACGCCAAATGCGATGGCTAATATGTCAGCAGTTGTCCAACGCTTCGGTCCATCGAAAAAAGCATTTCTTGTCGTACCAATTGTAGGAGCGTTTTTAATCGACGTATTCGGTATTCCAATTATTATCACGACTATTAATCTATTTAAATAATCAATAAGGCCGTGCAATTGTCTTTATTAGACAGTTGCACGGCCTTATTTTATTGCCTATAGTTTATTGTAATATTTCACTAACAGTTACAAATTCATAGCCTTGCTTTTGCAAGTAAAGAATTACACTTTCCAAACCATTTGCTGTCGTTTGATGAATATCATGCATTAAAACAATGCTGCCATCTTTCACTGATGCTTTCACAGACGCTAATATTTTATCAGCATTGTGATGCTTCCAATCTAATGTATCGATTGACCATAGAATAGAAGGCATTGTAATGACAGAACGAACTTTATCATTCACTGCGCCATATGGTGGACGGAAAACCGTTGGATATTGACCGATGGATGCATAAATAGCATTGCTAGTTCGATCAACCTCTTGTTTAACATTTGCTGGCGATAAGCCTGTTAACTTTGGATGGTTCCATGTATGATTGCCTAATTCATGACCAGCCTCATAAACGTTCTTTACGATTGCTGAGTTTTTAGAGGCGTTTGGCCCAACCATAAAAAATGTTGCTTTTGCATTATATTTCTTTAAAGTCGCTAAAATTTGTGGGGTAACTTTTGCATCTGGCCCATCATCGAATGTTAAAGCCACACGCTTCTTTTCCCCTTTCGCTACTGGTACACCTTTATTATATATTTTATTACCAGGTATTTGGATATTCGCCAGCTCAGAAGCTTTCACATAGCCCTTTTGTTCACCAGCTTCTACATAGGCCCAGCCAACTAGCGTTGTGTACTGTTGAACGACTGTTTTATTAGCAATCGTGCCAAGAATCTCGCCATTTGGGCTAGCAGTTAAACGAAGCATAGCACCATTAGCAGCATTTACTCGTTTTGTTGTCGCAACTGGTTTCTTTAAAGAATTTGTTGCAACATAGCCTGTTTGATGACCATATTGAACAAATGACCAACCTCCAGGTGCTGATCCATATACAAAGATAATACTGTTTTCATTAAGCAGTCCCGTTTTTTGTGCATTTGGACTTGGATATGTAAATAAAGATGTTCCGCCTTTTTGCGTCACTAAATAAATTTCAGGTGTCGTGCTTACTAATGCTGCCGTCTCAACATATCCCTCTAGCTGTTGCACTTTAATTTGAGTCCATTTCTTACTTACAGGTGTAGCTGTTACATAACTACCTTTCGTTATTTGACCAATTTCGGTACTTTCTACGGAAGGATCTTCATAAATTGCTGTGTCTTTAGCTACTGATTGAATAACAGATGTACCCCCAGCATTTGCAGCTTCATTATCTACAAACACAAAACTAATTAAAAATGTCAAAATAATTGCAAAGGGTAAAATTTTTTTCATTGTTCTACACCGCCCTTTTCATCACAGATGTCTTTTCTCATGTGCTTTTTCTATTAAAGTATAGAATTCGACTCTAATTATAGATTAATAGATTGTGCCAGGAAATAGTAGGAATCAACTACTTTTTGTGAATAAAAATGGAACACGCCATAACGTAGGATTGATTTCTGTTTCGGCTGGGCTTTTTCCTAGAGTCGCCCAACCTCCACTCTAATCAAGTAATAAATACGGCATATTGTTGAATTGTTTGCTTATTCTTTTCTAAAAAACTTTCAATGATTACAATACACCTCCCCTTATAAATCAAACTGATCGAATGTATTCCCGAAAAAAGGCTCCCAAGACGCCTTTTTTCAAGTGTTTATGCGTGCTCCCTATAAAAGAAGACGGTTGAAACAATTAAAAAGTTGTTATTTTTTCATATTTTTCCCTACAGCGAATCGTACGCTGTCAGAGCATCTTCAATATGGAATGGTGGTGTCCAGGCCTGCCCATCTGCATTCGTCGTCACGAATATATATCGTTTTCCATCTTTTTCGATTATTGACGCTAAGCAAAGACCCGCTTCAGGTGTATATCCCGTTTTCCCTCCCAATATCGCACCTTCTCCGCCTGGTATTTTCGTCAAAAGTGAGCTTGTTATCGTTAATTCATTAGGCACATGAGTACTATAGCTTTTTGAAGTCAAAATTTGATAAAAGATAGGATTTTCAATAGCATAACGAAACAGCTTGCTAATATCTCGTACACTGGAGACATGAGCAGGATCATGTAATCCGCTGGCATTCACAAAGTGAGTATCATTCAGCCCTAATTCATGTGCTTTATTATTCATTAATGTCACAAATGATTCTTCACTTCCTGCAATCGCATCCGCAAGTGTTCCTGTAGCATCCGCCCCAGAAGCAAGCAATGTACCATATAATAAATCCTCTATCGTCACAAAATCTCCTGCCTTAAAGCCAGCCATGGACGCATTTTGAGCAGTAAATTTAGAAATTGTTTGTGGTTCAACGATTGTTTGCTTCTGCAGATCAGTAGTCATTTCAATGGCAACAATCGCTGTCATAATTTTCGTTAATGATGCAGGATAGATAATGGCATCTGCACTTTTTTCGAATAATATATCTCCTTTTTCATTCAGCAACAACGCATTTTTACTATGCAACGAAGGTAGCTCAATTTCGGTTTGTTCCGTTAAGTTATTTGTATAATAAAAAAAGAATGCAACCGCACATATAAAACAAAACACGACAAATTTCTTCATAAAAAAACGCCCCCCACTCATTATAATAGGAGGCTTTTATGAATATTCCTGTAGGAAATTTATGAAGAAATTCTTAAGGTTCTTTAATTAATTTCGTCTTGGCGTAATTGCGTCAGGAGACTTTACCGTCATTCATCTTCACCTTCAAAGGTAGGAGTCTTCTGTACCTGTCGCTACACTTTCGTGAAAAAACATTATAAATGAAGATAAACATCATCAAAATCCGAACATATTCTTGTGATTGTTTTATTCGTTAATTTAAAAAATATATTTTGAGACACTTCTAGCTTCAGTGCATCTTCCTTTTTTAAATCAGCATAAATCCCTCGTAAAATACGACCTGTTAGACCATGTGAAATAGCAATCACATTTGGTACATGTTGCATGCCTTTTAACCAAGCACTTAGTCTGCACACTACCGAGTCATACGCTTCTCCATTAGGCGCATTAAAATACCAGTTATACACATCTGTATTTTGAAAAAGATTTGGCCAAGAACTTTCAATTTCTTTCGTCGTTAACCCAGCCCATTGTCCCACAGCAACCTCAGTTAATCGTTCATCTTTTTCAACATTTTTCACATCATATCCTATTGTTTCACAAATGATTTCAGTACTTTGCATGGCTCTTCCTAATGGACTCGACACAATTTTCCATTCATTAGGATTTCCAATTAAACTTTTCAGTATTTGTGCGTTTTGTTGTACTTGTTGTACACCCACTTCTGTTAATGGAGAATCGAGCTCTCCTTGGTATCGTCCTTGTGTATTAATTCCGTTTCCCCATGACGAAGTAAGTAAATCGTTTGGTTCTTCAATATTGTCCCCCCATACTTTCTCCCTAGTTATTACTAATATTTTCATATATTTTCATTTCTAATCCCAATATTATTCATTAGTATTGTCCCTTGTTCGGTTAAATTAAATTGGAAATGGATCTTATTTAGCTTCAATGGATCAAACTGTGGATTTACTTCTTTAAAATCGTTCAATGAAAATCCATAATATTGAAACACTGGTTCCGTCGTATTACCTACATTGGAAAAAGGTTTTTTCAGTAACTTTCCTTTTATGGCAGGTGTCAATTTGGCTATATAGCTAAGAGGCAGGCTCGCCCGTTTACCATTGCTGTCTTCTACAGTGACTGTAAAATCAATTAGTTCCTCCTGATTGTTCTCTCTTTCTTCTTCTCTATTATCTGCAAGTGAAAATACGATAGAACTGTTCGGCCCTATCTCTAATCCATTCTCAGGAAGGCTTAATGTATAAAAAGCTGAAGAAAATTTGTCTTTTGAATCCCAACCTAAACGAACGGCACTATAATCTGCTCCGTCATTTTTCATTTTGACTTTTTCCTCTTTCCATTCCTTCAAGTTCTTGCCGAACAGTTTGCCGCCTGGGACAGTGGTCGTGTTTAGATCAATATCTTCATTGAACGTAGCAATTAAAGAAGTTTGCGAATCGTAGTAATTATTGATATACAGCGTGTCAGGAAGCCATTCTTTAGCATAACCTAAATCTTTAAAAATCTCCTTGTATCGTTTCTTTTCTTTCAACGTACTATCTAAAAAAGCAGAAATCAATACTTTCGTGACGGTTTCTTGCTGTTCGCGAGGCATAATTTGTTTTAGGTTAAAGAGTTGGTTAGCCGTGCCGGCTACATCGCCTCGTCCCCACCCTTCATTAAATTGCCCATGATTGGCTCCATAAATATAGACCGACGCATTCATATTATCATCTTTATTCGTATAAGAAATCCGATATTGCTGATTAGAGCTATCAAAGCTATTTACGTCCATATCATGCGCCCCTTGTAGTGCCAAATAGTTTACGTTTTTTAACGGAAGTGGTTTCCCTGCAGGCATATATTGACCGTCTACCCCAGCAATAGAAATAAGCGAGCGGATTGAGAAATTATAATCAAATTGAATATTTCCGTTACTAGGTGGGTGTTGCATTTCGTTAAAAGCAGCTGCAATCGCGATAGCTTCTCCGCCTCTGGAATGCCCAATCAGTGCAATGTGTTCCATATCCACTTTTTTATAAAATGGATTACTTTCAGTATTGTTCCATTCTTCCCACACCTTTAAATGCTCTAGCAATATTAATCCTCTCGCTGGATTCTCATTCTTTAGCGGACTGACCAAAAACATATCATCATAGGGAGATACATTAAGAAAGTTTTCATCTACGGATACAACTATATAGCCCCTACTCGCAAGAAGGTTACCTAAATATTCGTAACCTGTATCAGAATAGTCAGTCATCACATGGTTTCCATGAACAATCATTACTAACGGAAAGTCTCCTTTTCCTTCTGGATACCACACATGACCATTTAACGGCATTTCATCAGGTCCAAAACCAAGTGTTTTCGTGCGAACGGAAGACCACTTTTCTATAAAATCGGAAGCGTCTATTGTTTTAGTTGCCAAAGAATTTTTTTGGTTAAAGACTTCCCGATAAGTATTCGGATTGCCGTATGTGAGCTTTCTAATTGGATAGTTGCCCGGTTTCGCTGGATTTTTAAGCAAAGTATTGTCATACCGTTTCGATGTTTTCAGCTGCTTTAATACAACTACTGGGGTGTTCGCATCCCCGGGATGAATCAACCAATAACTCCATGCTCCAATCCCAATAGTCAATATAAATAAACATGTGAGGACGCTAACTTTTTGATATTTTTTTGCATTTTTATAGCTACCCTTTAACCATTTGTATAATAATGCACCCCACAAAGAAACAACAACCGCTACTAATAGAATAAATAGGATAGTTACTTCCAAAGAAGAAGAGAAAAAGCAGAACAACAGAAATATTAGCGAACTAAAGAGTATCCATATAAATCGACTAGGAATTTTTTTCACTCCATTAAATAGAAGAGTGATAAAACCACTTATTAGCACTACGGATAAAATAAATATGAGCATTCCAATAGTGAAATCTAAAAAACTACGCTGATCTAATAAAAACTTACCTTGAATCAAAATCATTAGAAATGCCATCGTACTTAAAGCGGTAGCGGCACCTTTCCAACCTAATGACAATGGCTCAATACGCTTTTGATTTGTGTATAGCTTTCTAACAAAATATTTGAGTTTCCTTTTTATTACGTCCAATTTTTTAATCCTCCTACCTACAATTTATTCCATAAATATTCTATTGCAGGTTAAAGGATGACTCTTTCACATTTAGGAATCTCAAATTGAACACTTTGAAAATTTATCGAAACAAAATCGCTCTTTATCGAAACTATTTGAGCTTTTATCGAAACAAAACCTCATTTTACCGAAACTTTTTGGGCTTTTATCGAAAAACAAGCTCTCTGCCATATAAAACTTATATTTTAAAACAACAGAATAATATAGACTATTCCAAAGAATAAACATAATGGACTGTAAAACCAAGTATCGTATCTAGCAAACTGAGAGTGTTTTATTTTTTTAAAAAATCCAACATACTTAAAATCACCAAGTGCCCTAATAATGAAAACGAAAGTACAAACAATACTTCCGAGTTTAGATAAAACATTTGATTGGAACCGCTGCAAATAACCTCCTTGAACAACAATAATGACACTAGCCAGTATAATTAGAATAGCTACGAATAATGTTCCCCATTTTTTAGGAGTAAAAGCAGGCTTTTGCTCACCCTCTTTTACAGGGATAGCAGCGGTAGAACCCCAACGACCTCCAAAAGCCCAATAAATATGCAACAAACTAATAAACCACAGAAGACCTATAGCTACTATTAAAAGTAATTTCATTTTTTCGCCTCCAATGTTTCAATTCAAAACATACACAAGCGTATGTTTATAGTAAAAATTTTGTCCCTTCAGGTTTCATAATCCTATTAGGGACATTTATTATCGAATAATCAGTTATGCCTCGGCATGATGTTTTTTGCCCACAGGACGGGGCGTTTTTAGACTGAATCCCTCTATTTCATCGGTTGTTTGGATACCCGCTGAAAGAAGTTAAAAGCTCAACCATTTTTTCAATTTCAAAATTAGGATTTTCTTCAAACCTTGTCATCCATCCTACATACGTCAAATAAGCAAGCCTCGCTCGATTCATTGATTCAGTTTCTTTTAAGCCTATTTTTTGATACAATTTCGCAACACACGAAATTCTTTGTTCTTCAATATTCACTAAGCGTTCTGCAACAACAGGATCATATTTTGCCCAAGTATAAATGCCAATCTCCATCTTTTTATCTCGATTAAAACTAATTTGTAACAGCTGTTCTAATGAGGCATCCGGGTGCTCCATACTTTGAACAATAAGCTTTGTTGCATGTACTTCCCAATAGTCAAGCATAGAATCCAACAGCTCTTGATGGTCACGAAAATAGTGATAAAAGCTCCCTTTACTTATTTTTAGCAATCGAGCAAGTGCTTCGATGCGAACTTTATGTATTCCTTCATCAGCTAATTGTTGTAACCCTGCTTTTATCCAATCTTCCCTCGTTAATTGCATGTTATCTCTCCAATAAGATACGGTTGCGTATGTTTTTTTAGTTAGATTACTATTACTTTCATTTTTTGTCAATTATTCATTCTTTTTATGTACTTTAATATTATTGTTGATCGTAATATTTATATTCATCACCCTTGGTAAAATACAAGCGCATATTAATATAAAAGCAAAAAGTTTTTTCATCTTACTCTCCTTTTTTCAAATTTATACTTAGCTGAGGCCAAATTTTATTAATCTTTGGCCTCAATGACATCTTTTCATCATGCTTCTGTATAATTGCGTCCGGAATCCGCTGAAAGAGTTAAAATGTATTATCAAATAAATTTTCTGCTATACCAAGCAAAATATCTTTCTCTGTAAATTCCATTAATGCTTCTCTTGTAATGTCTTTCTGTTGAATAAGACGGTTTGACTGAATAGTCACGAGCTTTTCAAATAAGTTTCGTATATAACGACCGTTCGAAAAGTTTGGAATGAATTCGACTGGAATTTGATGCAATTGCTCCTTCATATGGTGTGCAAATACGTCCTCATACTGGTAATCATTATTTTTACATAGCATGGCAAAAATATCATAAAGCTCATCTGTGCTAAAATTATCAAACTGCACAAAATGATTGAAACGCGATTTAAACCCAGGATTAGCAAGCAAAAATTCTTCCATGAGCTCTGTATAACCAGCAACGATAATAACTAAATCATCGCGTAAATCCTCCATCGCCTTTAAAAGGCTATCTATCGCTTCTTTCCCAAATGCGTCCTGTCTATCATTGATTAGTGAATAGGCTTCATCTATAAAGAGTACGCCACCCTTTGCTTTATTCACAACTTCCTGTACCTTCAAAGCTGTCTGACCAACATACCCTGCTACTAAGCCTGCACGATCCGTTTCCACAAAATGACCGCTAGAGAGTACACCAAGATGCTTATATATTTGGCCTATAATACGCGCCACTGTTGTTTTTCCTGTACCTGGATTTCCGGAGAACACTAGATGATAGGTGATTGGGAAGCTTGTTAAACCATGGTCGACACGTAAGCTTTGAATTTTTATGAAATTGATTAAATTATGTAACTCCTTCTTGGCATTAGGAAGTCCTACAAGTCCATCAAGCTGCTTCTGTAATTTTTCAATCTCTCGTTCTATTTCTGGTGTTATTCGTAAACGTTCATCGTTAATGAATTCACCACTATAAATATTTTTTCCTTCTTTATTAAAATAATCTCCTCGGCCATGCTTTGCTCCATTTACAAGTTCCCCAATATAAGAAGCCTGCCCATTAGCATAATAAAGAATACCCTGTCCTGTCATCGCATCCTCTTTAAATTGCCCCTCCGATTCAAGTACACCTTGTCTGGAATAGTTCTTACCTTTTCCATGCTTCATATTCTCAAAGAAATAGCCATCGTACAGAAGGGATGTTATGCCCTTTGCAAGCTCCTCAGCACTTGGCGATTCTGGTCCATAATACAGCTTTCCTGCCCCTTGCATATGATTCCATATGAAATCACCTTCATATTGTAAAAAACCACTTGGATAATATTGCTTTCCCTTGCCTTTCTTCATGCCATGAACAAAATCACCCTCATATTGTGGCTGATTTAAATGTGGATTCTGTTCACGAAGGTCTTTAAATGGGGCAATACCATCTTCCTCATAATATAAAACCCCGTAACCTTCCATCAAATCATTACGAAAATGCCCCTCGTAATATACGTGACCGCCCTTATATAAAATACCATTACCTTGCTTTTTATTTTGAATAAATTCGCCCTGGTATATTATTTGGCCTTTTAAATACATGATGCCGTTACCTTGCTTCATATGATTGACGAATTCTCCCTCGAATAAAAGCTCGCCTTTTTGGTCAAATAGCGTACCCTTCCCATCATAAATGTCATGACCAAAGTCATTTTTCTTCACACCGCCACGATACATTAATGTACCATCTGGATACAATATCTCTTTTTCTTCATGATTATGCGTCATTTGGTTGCCATCCTTTATCCATTCAGTATATGCTCAATTATAGCGTGGGAAAGAATACATATGTACAAATTTTCAGAATTTAAGGAGTTTAACATGAAAAAACGATACAAAATATTATTCGGCATCCTATTACCTCTTCTCATCTTATATGCTTCAACCATATTTTTAACTCGCGATTCAACATTTGATAAGGAGGTTATTGAACTATTTGATATCGAACAAATTAATGAAATTGAATTGATCCGTTCCTCTGATAATAAAACAATCACTATTACAGATGTAGCTACAATCAATCAAATAATGCAGCAATTTGAAAATCAGCCGCTTCGAAAAGTCTATTTTTCCAATTCAGATTATGACGAGGCTTATTGGCTAACATTACGTATTAATGATAAAAGAGAAATAGGCCTTCGATTAGATGACTCAAAGCATTTATTCGTTTATTTGTATGAGGAAAACTATATGAAAGATTACAAGCTTTTAGATCATTTTAATATGGCCTTTTTTGAGGATCTTTTTTAAATATATTGACTCTTAAACGATAAAAATCCGCTTCGATTAGATTCTACGCGGATTTTTATCGTTTATTTGTGGATAGCTTTTATTTATTATATATAGCGATAGTTTTCCTGCATCGATTGAATCGTTTCAATGATCTCTTCTCTAAGCTCAATTGGCTCTAGCACTTCAATGTTTGCCCCTTGGCTCAATAGCCACATTTTAATACCATGTCCAAAAACTTCTGCTTCAAATAAATATTGCTCATCTTTTTTAGATACTATGTTTGCTGTTGGTAAGCGATCTAAAACCGCTTGCGGGGATGTTCCCTTAAAGATAAATTTCATACGCAACAGCTCGCCAGCATGCATAAACTGAATACGCTTACGGAACTCTCCTTCTTGAAAGCGTTCGGTATAGGGTATTTGAAATTTTTGTTCGAGTTCTTGTAAATGTTGTATACGGTCGACTCTATAGACAATGGGCAAATCCTTTTCGTACTTATTATCGTAAGCAATTAAATAAAAGTAGTATTCTGAGAAAATAACGGCGAGTGGTTTTAAAATCTTTTCTGTCGGAATTGCTTCGCCTTCACGTAAATAATCAATTTTAATGATTTTCTTTTTTTGAATCGCCTCTGACAGATCCCAAATTAAACGCAATAGAGACTTTTTATGATGTAAATCTACATACAAATGCTTTTCATTTAAAATAATATTGCGAATAAACTCCTGCTTATCAGCTGCAACAATCGAAATAAGCTTATCTATAATATCGCTCATTTCTGATTTTAACAGCGCTCTTGATTCGATCAGAATTTTAACAATCGCTAAAACTTGCTCCTTCGATAAATTACTTTCCCCTGTATTTGTCAACCTGTACACATTTTCTGTCCGAACATATTGTAAATGGCTATCCAATTTAGCTTTTTCCAAATACGCTCGAATTTCATTCAAATCCCGTTGTATTGTTTTTTCACCAACATTATGTGTAAATGCTTCTTGTTTTTTGTTAATTCCTTGACCATCTATTAGTCTGTCAAACATCGAAATGACACGATAGCCTTTGTTTTGTTGTGAATCCACCGTATATCCCACTCTTTCTTCATAGTTACAACTCTATTATACAAAATTAGATGGACACTATTAGTCCTTTTAACTATAAATTTTCTACAATATTGGTATAATTGATATATATTAATTAACAACAAAAACCATTAAACAGACTAAACATACTATACTTTTGTTAGAATTAACTTTATTTTTACCAATGAATTCCGAAGCAGCAAATAAAAAAGAGCTCCAACCTTGTTGATTGAAGCCCTTAGCAGTTATTCCTTTACTTTTACTGCTGTTCCGTATGCTAATACCTCTGATGTACCATCCATCACAGATGATGTGGAAAATCTTACGCCAACAATGGCATTTGCCCCTAGTCGTCTTGCTTCTTCCTCCATAGCGTGCGTGGCAATTTCTCGGGATCGAACGAGCATTTCTGCATACTCCTTCATTTCTCCTCCGACAATATTGCGAAGTCCAGCTATCATATCACGACCAACATTTCTTGATTGTACTGAATTACCTTTTACTAAACCTATCGTTTCTACAATCTCTTTTCCCGCCACAATATCTGTTGTTGATAATAGCATACAGGTCTCCTTCTATTTTTTATATTTTTGAACAGCTTGAACAGCTTCAACGATGGAAGTAGTAATTACTCCTGTGCGCTTAATCAAACCAATAACAAATAAATTACGATAAACAAACTGATTTTCAATTCCGTCCCGTACAAGTGCCTCTATTTTCATCATATTGTCCCGACCTTGTTGACGAACATCTGTAAAGACACCTACGATTGGACGATCCAGCATCGCAAATGCACCTATTTCTGCTGCTACACCTGAATCAATCTCAACACCATCTAAAACAGCTACTAATACATCGCTATTTTGCAACATTTCTAAATCTGCTTGTGCAATCGCCAAACTATCCGCATAGGCCGTTTTATCGTTTATCGCATCATTCTCCTGTGGTACATATAATTCGATACCGGGTACTGCCTCTCTAATTGCCGCAGCGAGCTGTTCGTTAACTAAACGATCTCCTAAAGAAAATAATCCATTTGCTAAGTATGCCTTCATGTTAAAACTCCTATTCCAATATTTTTTCAAACACTATTTTATGTCGATCTTTTTTATCCACAAAAGTTGAGACAATATCAAATCCGTGTTTAAGATTTGTGATGAGCATCGCCTTTCGCTCATTCCTACCATATGTACGAACTTTTTTAAAGTCCAGTGCCTGCAGATGTTCATGTTGCTGTTTCATTAATTGACTGGCAATCCCTTGACCAAGTTTCTTTTCATGGACACCACCTAACCAGCTATAAAAAACACCATCTGGATATGTGTAACCTAGTTTAAAACCTATGATATTCTCATTTTTTACTGCTAATAAACAAATGAGCCCCTCTTTACTTTCAAGTTTTTCTAATGGTAAATTGGCTCCATCAAATACATGTGCATGAATTTCCTGCAATCGCTTCAACCAATCATAGGGAACGCCTTCAATTGTAACAATCTGCATCTTTATCATCCTTATCTCAACTGTCATTAATTATAGCAGAAAAAGGTTTTACGATAATGTTGAACATTGCATTATCGTTAGTTTTCAGGACAAGATTCAAAGTTGAAGAAAACTCATGGCGACCTTTATACAAGGGTTACCTTCTTCCCCAGTGCAATCAATTTAAATAATTAATATTAACTATTTCATGGATATTTTTATATAAAATATTTTCGTAGCTAAAAGCATTCAGTATACTTGACATAATCCATTAATCAATTTTATCACATGAATGGGAGGCAAGCTCATGGCACATATCAACAGTTGGCTAACAAATACGCTCCGTCCTTCTTTTGGACTACATCAAATAGAAGAGCATTGGGATACGATTGAAATACGAAGTGGCTATTTCATCTGCATGGATGGTGATATCATTCGAAAACGTATCTCGGTTAGTGAGCAGGTTTATCAGGAATCGGATGTGGAGATATCGACACGAAATCGTGAAGTCATTCTCCCTAAAACTGCACGCGGTAAAGAGAAGAAAATGAATTACACCCATATTTCCAGTGTTAAAGCGAATGGGGTTGTTTTCTCTGCTGGCGTGGGGACAGGGAATGAGCCATCTAGTTACATCGTCGCTCGCAATGCGAAAACCCTTTTCGAATTGCCACTAACAAACATGGAAAATTTAACAACTAAAGAGGAATTGATCGAGTGGCTACAACAGTATCCATCCAATTTACCACCAGATTATAATGAGAAATTGGAAAAACTCTCAAGAAAAAAAAGCTTGCGCTATAAAGCTGTTCCAGGAGATATTTTCCGAGTTGAAATTGATTTATTCACAGATGACTATGTGCTTGTCGTCGGGGATTTACGCAAAATGCAAAAAGATGGTTTGTTTTCGGAAGAAAGCCTATGGAATAATGTAATGACGATGCCGCTTTTCATTCGACCTTATCTATTCAAAACAAGAAATCGCTTACCAAATATAGAGCATATTACATCTGCTCCATTAGCTGAACAAACATTGATTGTCATGGACGATCATTTTATGCGAGGTGGCTACGAAAAAATTGGACACAAAACGCTAACCGAAACAGATATTCTGTTGCCACTTGGTTACGGTATAACCATTGATTATGGAAAAGAAAAACGCTACCGCCTTTCCTGGGGAACAGGAACAATTAGTAAGTCAGAAAAAGAAACTTCTTTTAAAGCAGCAAGTCGTTTTTCTAATTATGGCGTATATGCAGGCATCAACGTCGAATGGTTTGATACTACCAGAGAACAAGCAATGTTACATTCACTGGAGCATCCGTTATATGCTAAAGACCGCAAGCAGGCATTTGCGGAATTTGGCTTACCAGAGGATATTACATATGATGAATTCAACCGTCAAACAGGTGGGCTTACTAGGTTAGAGTATTTGGATTACTTATCTTCGCGTAAATAAAGAAATAGGTATAGGAACATGGGCTCTCATCAAAAAGAAAAATGAACGCCACCATCTTATTGCGTTGAATGGGGATTTCATTATGACATCGTATACGAGGGAAATAAAATCATTTCTGAAGAAATAAGCTATCGCGTAGCTCTGTTCCCTTGTAGTAAAAGTAAAGAGCTTGTACTCTCTTGATAACTACCAGATTTCAAAAGAGAAAAAAGCTCTTTACATAAAGATGAAATGCCCATTCCAATATCACTTTAAAGAATGGACAATTTCTTTTTCAACTCTACTGAATAGAAAATTAGATTTCCATTCAATCCAGCATTCTGATTCACGCCATAATTCAACGATTTCCCTAATACCATCAGCATCTGGAACTTCAGCTCTAATATCAGTTAAATATCTTAATATAAACTTCAATGATTCCTCATCCGCATTTATTGAGTGTATTTTTTCAAATTTGTCTTCTGCATCATTTAATTTCCCTGTATCAAGATACATTATATAAAGCTCTGCAAGCGCCATCGCACTTATATCGAAAAGGAAATCAATATCATCGAAGCTCTCTCCGAAAAACCCCTTTCGTTTCATCGCATTGATAACCTCAGATAGCTCTAAATGATTTGATTCTAAATTACTATGGATATAGTCCTCTAAAAAATCTACTACATCCAAGCCTTCATCGCTTGCTAATGGCTTATATCCCCATGCCCCCATATTAAGACTCCTTTCATATTTTAAATATTATACTTCTTACAAATGTCTTACCCTTTTGCTTGAGAAGCTTCTCCCATTAAGTAAATCTTTTCTAATTTAATGTCGCAGCAGTGAAAATAAAAGCACGTCCATCCGCATTTAAAATCTGTAACCTATCATTCGTTTCAACTAGTGGTGTACCCCAATGAACATGGCCACAGCATACCAGAAGCTCAGCAGCATTCTGTAGTTCATTCCAAATATGTGGATTCCCAGGTAGACATTGTGAGCTAATCTTCGGACTTTCATGAAGTAGCAGGATGTCGGGAACATGTCTTAAAATGTCTCTGAGTATCGCTAAATAATCAGCTTCTCCCATACGATTCGGTTTATCTGACCTACCTATGATTCCTCCAAGCCCTGCAACTGCAAGATTTGCATACGTGATCGTGCCCCCATCCGAGAAGTAATGTATACCTGAGGTAGAATCCAATTCAACTTTTTCCTTATTCGTCAATAGGTCGTGATTTCCTGCAATGCCTGTGACAAATCCAAATTGACTCTGAAAAGCTCTCCATACAGACAGAGGATTACCGCTAGCACCTCTTTTCGTTAGATCAGTGTATAAATCTCCACATAAGCAAACCATCACCTTGGCTGGGTCCAAATCTGGTAAATGGATTTGAAACAAAAGGGAGAGCACCTCCGCAAGTTCCTCACCCAGTAGCTTTGGAGCTTCTTCTATCGTTTCTCGATTATGACCTGCGATTCCTTGTAAATCAGAAGCAATAATTATCGCATCCAGCTCTTCTGGCAGTTCAAGCATCTCTCCCCAATAAACAGGAAGCCATTCATAAGAAATACCCACTCCCTTTGATACAGCTGTAATGTATGGTAATTTCTCTAAAGGCTCTTCGGCAATATCAACGATTTTCAATGCTCTTTTTGTCTGTTTCTTCATTTAAGATATTCCCCTTACAGATAGGAGTTAAAGTAGTACTTCGTCTTTTCATGCGAATAATAAATTCTCTTTTTCTAGTTCATTCAAACTTATCTTTTGGAGCATTAGATTCGATTGTTCCACGTTACTATTAATAAAAAAATCTCCCACTACGAACCCAAAGCACATCATTTGGATTTCAGTTCGTTTTAGCGGGAGACTATATTTTATCATCCGATTGTTTCCACAACGTTTCCTTGCTGATCTTTAATATATGTTTTTGCAATTTGGATGGAAAGCCCCGGTATAGAGGATACTTCAAACTCTTGTTCTTGCGGCATCAAGCTTTGAGTGAGTTCTTTAACTGCCTTGTCATTTAAAGTAATGGTAACATCCGTTTCCTCCACGTTATACCCACATTTTTCACCCGGCTCAAATACAACACGGAATTCTTGACTAACTAAGGTCAGACTTCTCTCTTTTAAAACCCGTCCGCGTAATAGCTTGCCGATTATTCCCGCTTGCTTTGCCCCCAGTGTTAACTTATTAGATTGTTTGCTGAACAATCCCTTTTTGCCCTGCTCCCAAGCTAATTGGTCTACGAATAAAAAGCCGGTACTAGAACCCCCTTCCTCCATTCCTTTTGCTACCGCTTCTGCAATGGATGGAATCTGTAAAAGAGATGCACGAGATAAATCAGTAACATAGCTCGGAATATACTCAAGTCCTGCATTTAGCACGCCCATTGTATTCCACGTTTGCATCGCCTCAAGCTCATCACCTGCAATACCGACCATTTGAATAAACTCCACTTGTCCATTTGGTGTCTCAATAGCAGGCAACTCGGGATCTATCGTAAAGGCAAGTGCCGTTAAAAGCGTGTCCTCGCCTTCGCAGATTGGACCATTAGCATCCAAGTAATCACCTGATCTGAAAACATTGCCACTATTAAACACATATCTTCCCATGTTTTGTAGCAAATTTAACGCCCACGCAGGTGGTTCCTCCTCATCTTCCTTTCGGGCAAGACGAAATGTTAACTCAAACCCATATCCGCTGTATTCAGCATTTTCAGATTCTTTCTCATATAACTCGGAAAATCCATAAGTGACAAAATGCCAGTGCGGAACCGGTGTCTCACTCTTATATGCACTAATTCCTTCAAGCGGATCTTCGCCCCCTAATAAATAGGGAATAACGGTTCCATAATGCTTCGGCTCTTGCTCCCCATAAATTTTTAATAACTCCTCATCAATCGCATCCCAGCCAGATGTATTTAATTCTTCACTCATCCATAACGCCCCCTTATGTATTTTTCAACTTCCTTTTAGTGGATGTTAGGACACCCGCTGAAAAGTAGCTTAAACTCTATTCATCTCCCAACTATTGAGACGGTAGATTTCTATAACTGACATTTTACTTTTATTACTAAAATATAACCTTCAGCTTCCACTTTAAAGTATATAATATACTACAATGAGAATAATACCCAACTTGAAGACCTTTAATTTTATAACAGAATAGTTTTATGTTCATTGATTGACGAAGAATGCCGAGTAAATTATCGGGACTAAAGAATCATATCCAATGACAATCTATATCGACCTTGGCCTAGAGTGGCCATCAAATGAAGCCTCGACGATATCTAAATATGCCGAGGCGTTATCAATAGCGAAGGTAAAAAATAATTAGAGTGATTCGAGGTTTGTCCTTAACCGTATAACATTGCTGGTGAACGCACACTTTGTAAATAATCTGCAAGCTTCCCTGCATATACTTGTTCTAAATAAGGTAATTGTGAGATGCAATGGGGTGTCATTAATGCTGGGTTTTGATAAACACTCAGCCCACCTACCTTTAAAAGCATCGCCACAAATTGCGAACAAAAATAGGCGCGCTCTCTTCGAACCTCCCTTTGCATCATAACGCCAAAGAGCCCAATAAAATTATATTTATAACGATCGCGATGCCAATACATATAATGTACGATCTTCATCATGGCTAAGTATTGGTCATGGGATATTCTACAACGATAAATGACACAATCAGCTGTTTCAAATAGCCCTCTGACTGCATCTTCTCGTAAAAATCCCCCACTTAAAGGATTGTTTAATTGTCGACGTCCAAAGCTATACATTTCAAAGAGCTCCTCATCAAAAGCAATGGACGCATGATTCATCTCTTTTCCAGTATACATACCTATAGCTTTTGATAATAATGTACCTGTTTTTGTTAATACTATGTAAATGGTGTGTACCATTTCCTCACCTACTTCAATATTCTTTCCTACTTCCAATACGTTTTAAATATTCAATCGGTTTCATTAATTTCCTTTTTTTATAAGTATATAATATGATACTATATTTTTTCTTAGTAAAAACTGAATATTTTCTTAATTTTCCACAAATGCTTTTAGAGTTTTTTAAACCACCTTTATTTATATGTTTTGAATCGTATTTTTATGTGTGTCACTGAGTACTTGGGTATATGTATGTACGAGAGGATATGATGTTAAATGTGATTGTAGAAGAGTGTGATGAAAGTTTGGGAGCTAATTGTTTATTAGATAACTGAAGAAAGAGTAAAGCAGATAACTAATAATGGTCTGCACCCCATTTGTTAGTCACAAGTAGGGTGCAATTCCCATGCTATCCATTTTTTTAATCTGCGTTTTCATGCTTGATTATCCTTTAATTCTCCACCGTTTCCTGACAATTATTTTGATATATACTTATTGCTTCTTTTAAAAATAGTTGCTCCTGTTCTGTAAAAGGATTTGGAAATTTGAATGTTTCTGTAAATGGTAGCTTTTCTTCAACTAAATCTAAATTCCCTTTCAAGGTTTCATTCATAAGCTGTATAAGTGTTCTAACAGTTTCTTGAGCTTCTTTTGAAGAAGGTATAGCGTCTGTAAACGTTAAATGTTTAATTTCTGATAAAATTTTAGTCCATTTTCTATCTAAATCGATTTCCTCAGATTTATTTATACTAAATAATTCATCAGTTATATCTTTTGAAAAGTGTTCTTTAAACCATGTTTCGGTGTTTTCAGCAAACATTAATTTTTGTAGCATAGCACAAAATATCTCGATATTGATAATTTCTTCATCTTTCACTGTTTCAATAAGATGGTTTAAATCGGATAATATATTTATGATTTCAAGTTTTTTAGCTTCAAATAACTGTTTTTGATTGTTTAAAGATTTTAAGATAATTTCACCTTTAATCTTGTTTTTTTGCAGCATATCTTTAATTTCCTTTAGCGATAAGCCTAGAAACTGTAATGACTTAATGTTTTGTAAAGTAGATAGGTCCTCTGTAGAATATAGTCTATGTCCACCTTCTGTATAATCACTTGGTTTCAGTAGGTCTATACTGTCATAATAGCGTAGTGTTCTAATACTAACACCTGACTTTTTCACAAGCTCACCTATCGTAAATATACCTTTCCCCACAAATTATTCTCTCCTTAATGATTGACTTTAAAGTAACGTATAACGGGATAAGAAAACTTTTTTCCATATAAAGTATAAATTGCAGCAACTAAAATTAGTATTGTTTCAAGAATAATAAGTGCAAAAGAAATCATTGAAACTGCGCTCCATTTTTTAGAAATAAATGTTAATAATAAAAAAACCGGGAAGAAAGTAAAATGAAGGTTCATCCCTTCTTTTGCATGGTCAGCAAAATATTTATTATTATTCCTCGATACTAAGTATACCAATATTGGTAAAATAAAGGTTAATATTAGTGAGAGCAGATGCATTAAACTTGCCAATCCTCTATTTAATAAACGCTCTTTTTTCATTGTGCAGATTCCTCCAATAGCTTATTTGATTGTTACCTTTTGAATTGAGTAACTAAATTCATCATAAAAGGTGACGCTACTAGAGATTCAAGGACAATTTCATTAAATAATTCATATGTAATAAATAGCTGTTGTTATTTTTAGTTTTTCGTATTGTATGATATAATTCATTTACTGACTAACCTAAGCAAGACAATATTAAGCTGTAGCGGTGCCGTACGCTACAGCTTTTTTTGTAATGAATATAGACTTACTAAAAACATTTTCCTCATCAAGGATTATTACTTTCCAAGTACTCCTCGGCTAGTTGCGGATTTTTGTAAATGGCCATACCAGTTTTCAACTTTTTAAAGCCAACCTTTTCGTAAAAAGGTTCATTTCCTGTTGTTGCAATTAACTGAATACAAGAAACATCCTCTAATTGCTGAATAATGTCCTCTAAAAGAGTTCTGGCAATCCCTCTTTCCTGATAATCTTTATGTACTACAACATCATAAATAGCAGCATTAAAGACACCGTCTGAAAGAGCTCTCGCAAACCCTATAATTTGATGATCTTTTACTGCGAAAACTTGATGTGTACTTGCATTAAAAACTTTCCTTATTATGTTTTCGTCATGTTCCTCCATCCTACCGATTGATAAACTTCTTTTAACATTATTAGCTCGTTTTTCTCTACTTTATATGTAAGTAAAACCATTGTTCATTCCCCCAATTTGTTTGTCATTCCCTTAAATATATATGTGTATTGCTTCCTATATTTCACCATCAAATTAAAGCGTTTATAAACCAAGTCTCTTGACGAACATTCGTTCTGGTATTAGAATAATAAAAAAAGGAGGCAATTTTATGCAAAAAACGAACACCCTCGAATTAGTACATTTCTCTGAAGAGTATGTGGATAGTTTGAATGACTTTGACCTTACGGAAGAACAAAGTCAATTTACTGCCCTTCCAAAAGAGATTTCTATAGAAATGGTTGGTCAATATCCGATTGTTATTTTGAGTGACCATGTTCCTGTAGGATTTTTTGTCCTGCACGCAACTGATAGAGTGAAAGAGTACTCTACTAATCCAAAAGCTATGCTGCTTACTGCATTATCTATTGACCATAAACAGCAAGGAAATGGGTATGCAAAAAAAGGGATGCTTGCACTGCCTGAATTTATTAAAAGAAAATTTAAAGATTGTAATGAAGTCGTTTTAGTCGTTAATCATAAAAATACTCCGGCTCAAAATTTGTATTTAAAAGCTGGCTTTGTCGATAACGGTGAAAGAAGAATGGGACGTATTGGCGAGCAGTTTGTTATGAACCTATACCTTTAATAGATTTTCAAAAATCACTCTTCAAGACATGGGTGATTTTTTTGTTCTCCCCTTACAACATACGGCCTTGTTGATCGTCTATCTGAATGCTGTGGAGTACCTAACAAAAGCTCAGAGAGATAATGCAGCAAACTGGCTTATGAATTGTGGAGTTGCTCCTCTAAACACAGCTCATCGAGGAAGGATGTGGGGGATTGTTAAGGGTATACCCGTAAGTAAAGATATTTTATACTGCGAGTATTTTACTTTCGTATAAGATATTCCTGTATAAAAATAAATCAGGTACCTAACATCGATAAAAATTACCAATACTAGATAACTGACTTATCTTAGAAATTTACTCTAAGCTCTTTCGGTATTTTATAAATCCGTAAATGTTGGTGGTTTCTTTTTGAAGCCTTTCGTCGTAATGAAAGCATAGATAAAACCGATTGCAAGCCAGATAAAGCCTACCTTCAATGTCATCGGTGATAAATTAATAAATAAGTAGAAACAAATACCAAATCCTAGCCCTGGAATTAATAAGTATCGAATTATTTTCATTTCTTTTTTACGGAAGAAGTAATACACGATCACTGACAAATTGACAAACATAAATCCTGTCAGACCTCCAAAGTTCATTAATTCTGCTATAAAATTTGCTGATAAAAACAGCGCTCCTAAAACACTAATCACACACATCAATAAAATATTGTATACCGGTGTTTGATATTTTGGATGTAAATGTGTGAAAAACTTTTTCGAAAGTACCTCATCACGCCCCATACTAAACATTAAACGAGATGCACTTGCTTGTCCTGTTAAACCAGCTGTCACTGTTGATACAATAATCGCAACCGTATAAAGAGTTGCAAGAACTGCACCACCTGCTTTTTCCGCTACATCAAATAAAGCCGTATCAGCTGAACTAAAGTTTGTAACATCAGGCCATACAAGCTGAGCTACATATGCTTGCACAATAAAAATAAGTCCTCCGATTAAACAAGCTAAAATAGCTGCCTTCCAAATATCCTCTTTTGGATTGACTGCCTCTTCTGAAAGTGTTGTAATCGAATCGAACCCTAAAAACGAGAAGCAGGCCATTGTTGCACCAGAAATAATTGCAGACATAACGAATTTTTCATCGTTGAAAAACGGTGCAACAGTAAAGAGCGACGTATCACTTTCCGCACCGACAATTGTCTTTACACAAAAAATCACAAAAATAACGACTACAATTCCCATAAACATAACGAGGGTTTGATTTGTTTTTGCTGCGATGCCAATACCTAGAATATTGACAGTAGTTATAATACCTGCAATTAATAACACCCATACCCAATACGGAACAGATGGTATTAATGCATTCGCATATGAAGCACCTACCATGAATACAATGAGTGGCACTAAGACATAATCCATAAACATTGCCCAACCTGCAAAAAAACCTAAATGCGGATTGATAGCACGTTGGGTATATGTATAAGTCGACCCTCCATTTGGAAAAACAGCAGCCATTCGACCGTAACTATATGCAGAAAACATCATTGCAACCATCGCAATCAAGTAGGCTAATGGCAACATTCCACTTGTAGACTCTGCTGCAAAGCCATAAATATAAGCTGGCGCAATCGGTGTCATAAAAGCAATACCATAAATGACTAAATCTTTTAATGTTAAAACACGCTTTAACTGTGGTGTATGATCATTTGGTGTTTGACTCATAGTCCATTTCCTCTCACAGATTCATTGGTTCGCGTTTTGATAGTTCTTCCGTTACTAAATCAATTACTTCATCTGTACTCATCACTTGGCAATAAATTTGATTCATAATCATAATTTCAGCATCATGAAGCTGTTGCGTTGCAGCTGCACATGCATCTTCCACTAAAATAACTTCAAATCCTGCGTCAGCTAAACTTCGAACTGTTGAAGCAACACATTGATCTGTTACAACACCTGTACAAACTACTGTTTCAATGCCCATATTACGCAGTAAAAATTCATAATTCGTACCACTTAATACGCTATCTGTCGTTTTATTTACAACAATTTCGTCATCAAGAGGCTTTAATTCATCCACCATCTCCGCTCCTGGGTCACCGATTGGCAATAAAATATTGTTCCACCCTGTCCGGCGTTGTACAGGAGAACGATCTCGTCCATCTTTATGATGGCAAGCAATGCGACCAAATGTTACTTCTAATTTATTAGTACGGAAAAAATCTAAAAGCTTTTTATTGTTCGGGATCGTTAAATTGTCGATACGATCAAAAAAGTATTCCCACTGATCAAACATGCCCTTTTCTCTTGCAACCTGCGCGTCTAATCCGTCTCGGCTAATAAACTGATGTTGCATGTCTACTATTAGTAATGCTGTTTTATAAGGGTTCACGTTTATTTTTTGACCGTCAGTCGGTAAAAATTCATAATATAATGTTGATGTATTATCCATAAAATCCCCTCCAAAATACCTCTGATTCCAAAATGTATAGACAAATAAAATATAGACTCTTTGTGTAAAAGAATCTGTCTAACACAAAAATGACCTACTCATTTCTAGAAACTTAAAATGAATCGACCATTTAAAATTCCCACTGTTTGTCTAAACAGAGATAGCACAACTTCATAAACACGTATGTTTACGAAGACAGTCCTGCAACTATTCGCTACAGCCCCAGTATATGATGGCGAGAACTCATCACATACTTCGGCGACACTTCCTTCTATCTAACTTCTTCATCTTCTCGGACTCCATTAGGTACTGTTAACTGCCGCGCCTCTACCTAACTATCAGAAAAGTGTGAATTATTTGATTATTTTAAATAATTATATTATTGCGTTTTTTATATGTCAACTTTAAAATCTACTATATTTTATAAGATTTATCGCGCACAACCACAAAAAAATGACAATCAAAACAGTTTAAATAATAACTATTTACAATAAATACCACAATACATCAACAATTGTATAAGCATTTAATTATTCACCTCTTGATTTTTCATTACCTATAAACCGTTCCCTTATTAACGCTCACGATTCACAATATAATTCATAAATTACCCCAGCGATAATTTTGATTATTTTGCCGAGTTTGCACGGCATCCACCCCTTTAGGAATATTTTGGGCTACCATATTTAGCATTACCCAAATCATAGTGGATTCCGACTAACGCCGTAAACAATTGTTCGAAGAGGGAGGTTTACCCCCCACGCAATTTTTTTAAAAAATTTTTGTCCTATAGAAAAAAATCATCTAACACATAGTAAAAAACTTCTCAGAAAAACAAGCTTCTAATTAAGTAGTCTATTAATACACAAAAATGCCCTACTTATATTACCAGCTATAAGTAAGGCACCTCTAAAATTATATTCCGTTTTATTGAGCATATACATTTACTTCTACGCTACTAAAAATATCATGATATAAAACAGTAATAAAAGGTCGCAGCAGCAGCACAACCACCTTCGCTAATAGGCAATCCCTTTTTGATAAGCAACTCTATTAAGTTGAAGAATTATTTTCCATTATGTATCTAAGTTTGATTAACTCAAGTCTTTCTTTTTTCTTCTTTTCTTCTTTTCTTCTTTTCTTCTTTTTGATTCTTTTACATAATTAATATAGTTTCCTGTTCCTTCTATTGCTGAAACTGCAATGATGGCCCATTCTAGTGGATTAACATCTCTTAGCGATTCCTTTCCATAGAATAGTGTAACGCTAGCAATAAACCCATAGAGAATTGCTTTAGAAAAATACTCCCAAATAGGAGAATAATTTTCTATATTAATTTTTCCGTATATTTTGTCTATTAAGATTACCATTCCTAAAATTAAAACTACGGTCATAATCATTTCCGTCTTCATAGTCCACCTCCATAAAAATTTTAACACATGCTTCATTATATAATCTCTTCGAAAATATCTTCAATCCTTTGCACAACAAAAGAATCCATTACTGGAAATTAGTTCTTTTATCATTTCTTTGGTAGATCTTAAGGCCGTCCCACTTTACAAGATAAAACTCAACCCGCTCGATCGATGGATAAGGAACATCAACTTCCATTTTCTTCTTACGAGTATATACACGATTAGTAGTCTTTTTCTGCTTGAGCAGATGGATCTGCAGTTCCATCAGAATCTAAGAATTAAACTTTCTAAGATGAGACAAGTAACCACTAACAAGTGATTTAACATTACCGGCTGCGTTCTCAGAAAGTGGAGGTGAAAATGTTACTATATCCATACCTTTTGTTTCATCACAAATATTTCACTAATTAATTGTAAGTTATGCGGATAAAAAATCATCTTTCTCTCACACTAATGGTGGAGGTGAGATGACATGGGTAATAATAAACATAAAAATAATAAAACTCAAGACAACAAAAAACAGCAGAATCAAAATCAAAATGCTAACAGAGAACGTAAAAATGAAAACAGAGAAGAGTTCGCTGAAGAAGTAGATTTCAGTAATATTCAAAATGAAAATAAACGTTAATAGTGATAAACAAAATCCCAATATTCACCTTAGAAATAGGTGTGTATTGGGGCTTTTCTTATTGTGTAAACATCACCTAGATCCATCTCTTTCGATTTCTTAAAGTACAAAAAAAACGGAAATAATTCCGGGCTGATTACCACTTACTTTTTTCCTTCATGACACACTGTTTCGCTTTCGCATTCGATCTTAAGAATAACCTAAGACAATGGTAGTTTTAACTTTTTATTTTGATAAGAATTCAGATACCACTAAAGCCGTAATACAATAAATATCTATTGGTATCAATAAGAGCAATCCTATTATCCAGTTTAATTTTATATATACATTAGGTGGTATTATTTTCGATGCTATTTTTGTATTTCCTACGAGTTCATTATTTTCCCGTACTCCTTCGGAAATATTCTCAACCTTTAGTTCTACTTTAGTTAAATTAGGATTATGAAAATCAACCTCTAAAAATGCGTATTGAGGATTTGAAATCGACAATTTTACACTCCTTTGTTTCATCCTAATTCCTTAATAAATTAATTAAAAGCTTAAACTGCATGTGGCTATTATATTCACAAGGTAGTAACAATATTCACTATTAATTTACAAAGTTTTGCAACGAGACCAATCAATTGTCGATTATTGACGTAAAATTTTAAAGAGTCCCTATGTATCTGTTAGGATAACTTCATGTCGTGATCCTCACCTATGATGAATTCAGATGGTAGTATTGTAAAAGCATTCTCCTTATCACCATCTGATTCTGTTATACCTGTCGAAATTAATTTAAATAAAGCAGAATCATTAAAGGTTAAAGTAAGCGGAAATATACATGATCGTAATATTGTTACATTATTAAATCCTATATTTATTGCGAATTTTTAATCTTTTTAAACATTTACATACTTATTTTTAAAAAGAGAAATCTCATGAGGTTATTTAATTACTTATAGGAAGTAAAACAATCTCAACTGTATCGATCACGGTGCCAAATTCGTTGCTAGAGACCGGGAATCACTATATGCACTTGATTAAATGTATATTAACAGAGCTTACAGGTGAAGAGTTGCTTATTAACTTTGTTAATCAAAATAACAGGACTGATTTCAATTTACCTAAGACGAACTAACCAAGCAATACTAAAAAGAGAAATTGCGCTGTGCAATTTCTCTTTTTGCTTGAACTTAAATTAATTATAACTCTTCCTCGGTAACTTCATTATTATTTTTATTACCATTTCCGTTTCCATTTCCATTTCCATTACCGTTTCCGTTTCCGTTTCCATTACCGTTTCCGTTGTCATTCCCTGGCTTTACAACCAACACATCAAATGTTAGTGTGTGCTCACCATACGTTACCGTAATCGTCGTATTACCTTGACCTTTTCCTTTTACGGCCCCCTCTTTTACAGTAGCTATTTTATCATTCGTTACTTCGTAGGTTGCAAGCTTTGTAACATCTTTTTCTGTTGTTTTACCATCAAAAGTAGTTACTTCAGTAATCTTAACTGGAACTTCTTTACCTATTCTAGTTTCAACCTGAGCTTGATCAATTTCTAGTGTTACTATTGGTTGTTCTATAACAGGTGCTTTAACTGTAACATTTAAAGTAACTTCATTATCACCGTATGAAATAGTAATTGTAGTCGTGCCCTCACCTACTGCAGTTACTAATCCATTTACTATTGTTGCAACGTTTTCATCTCCAACAACATAAGTAGCTTTTGAAGTTACGTCTTCCTCTGTTGCAGCACCTTCTGCAGGCGTTGACGTTTCTGTTACCGTAAGTTGTGCAGTTTCTCCAGCTGTTAGGTCTAGCTTAGTTGGATTTACAGAAAGCTCTACTACTGGTTCTACTACTTCTTTTTCATATATCTTTGCTTCACCAACATTCCCGGCAGCGTCTTTAATTATTACTGATACAGCATTTGTTTCTGCTGTTACTGGGAATGTGAAGCTACCGTCTTGATTTAATTCAAAGGCAACTGGCGCTTGTACTTTGCCATTTACCGTCGAAACATAGGAAGCTTTTAATTTGTCATTTAAATTGTAATCTAAATCGTATAAATATAACTCTTCATTGTAGTCGATATACTTATCTGTTACTTGTCCTGTAGCGACACCTTTAGCTACTGAACCAGTAATTTCTGGTTTAGTCGTTTTCACGATAATTGGTCCAACATAATCGGAAACTACTCCTGATGCTGCAAGACCGGTGAAGTCAATTGTATACAGACCATCTGGAATCTTTGTGGCTGGCGCTGTTCCCCATGGTTTGTACTGCCCACCAATATTCAGCGTATAAGAGCCTTTTCCTAGCGCAGTACCTGCATGTAGATAACCAATGTAGCCGTCTCCGTATTCTCCACCTTCAGGATTCATAATATCCCAAAGCTCAATATAGTTAGTTGTTACATCTCCAGTTAATGTGAATGAAAGTACAGCTGAGTCTTTCACTCCATCTCCGTTAAAGGATAGGTCTGTTTCTGTAATCTTAAAATCTTTAATTGCAGTTGCTGCCGCGCCGCCAAGGTCAGCTGCGAATGGCAATGAAATTTCTGTATCTCCACCGCTAATGTAAATATACCCTAGTATTTCAGAGCCGTTTGGCGCCGTAGCTTGTGAAGCAGTTAATGTAATATTTAAAACTTGCTCACCATTTAGATTAAATGTCGGCTGATCTACTGTAACAGTTGCATCACCAAATGTTTTTGTTACATCAATTGATACGTTATAATTGCCGCCGTTCCCTTTAATATCTTTTACTAAAACTTGTTTCGTTACAGAAATATCTCGGTCTTTAAGTGATTGTGGACCGAAAGTAACTGTACCTTTCAAGTTTTCTGTAACTACACCAGTTCCATCTAAAATTGCGCTATCAAGTGCATAAGCAAGAATTTCCGGATGAGCTGCTGCATAAGGATCTACACGCCCTGCACCTTGAGAAAACACATCGTATTTTGTTTTATCTATAACCTTTGCTGTATTAGAAAGCGCCACTTTTACATCGAACGCGTTCCAATCCGGATTTGCTTGTTTAACTAATGCAGCAATTCCTGCAATATGCGGTGTTGCCATAGAAGTTCCTGTTTTACGACCATATGCTTCCCCATAATCTGCATTAGGGAAATCTTTTTTATACTTTGGAATCGTTGACATAATGTTTGTTCCAGGTGCACTTACATCCGGTTTAATATCAAAGTTTGGTGTAGATGGCCCACGTGAACTTGAATCGTTTACATCATCTCCCAGTGTCTTTGTGGAAGCAAATTTACTAAAGCTTACTTTTCCAGTTCCGCCTGCTAATGCAGCGCGAATTGCAGCGCCATCCGTTTGTGACATATCAAATGTTGGCAGAAACTCAAATGAATCACCCAGGAATGTACCTGAAATGTTCGGGGCATTCGTTCCACCAGCAAAGTTATGAATAATTGTTGCGACTGCTCCTTTTGCCTTTGCATTCGCAATTTTATCAACGAATGCGATACTGCCACGAGAAATCAATGCCACTTTACCTTTCACATCAATTCCTTCAAAGTCTTTTACTTCCCCGTTTCCAGGAACAGCAACTAAGTCAAATTCTCCTTGAAGCTGTGTTGCTAAATTTTTCCCGAAAGTCGTTCCCATTAATGGAAGTTGTTTTGTTAAGTTGTAGTTGCCAACTTTAACATTCACTTCCCCGTTATACATTGCTTCTGGATTTGTTGTGTTACCAACAGCAATTCCTAAACGAGCAGTTGCAGGCGTACCTATTGTTCCACGATTTGGACCTTCGTTTCCTGTTGCAACTACTCCAATTGTTCCAGCCATCATAGCATTATTAATAGCAAATGAACCAGCATCCGTTTCAGAGTTAGCTCCCCCGCCAAGTGAAAGGTTGATAACGTCCATTTTTTCTTTTACAGCCGTTTCAATTGCTTTAACAATACCAGATGTAGCTCCACTTCCATATGCCCCAAGAACACGGTAAGCATAAAGGTCTACTTTGGGAGCAATTCCTTTAATACCGAATTCGTTAGCTCCGATTGCTGCAATTGTTCCAGCAACATGTGTACCGTGAGAAGTATAGAACGCGCTTCCCTTTTCATTAAATTCAGGTGTCCCGGCTGGACGCTCCGAAGGCAATGTTTCCGATGCATCGTTATCTGCTCGAGGCTTCGTGTAAGTTGCTGAATTCGGAATGAAGTTTTTTCCACCTTTATAAACTCCAGCAAACTCAGGATGATCTACATCAATACCAGTATCTAATACCGCTACTTTTATTCCTTGTCCTTCAAGTCCTTCCTTCCAAAGCTGTTCGATACCAAGGAAAGAATTACTTGTATTCATTTGAGCTTCTAATTGATCTTCCTTAATAAGTTCCGACGATTTCATCGTATTATCTTCTGATGCGGAAACAATTGCATCAGGTTCGATTAATGTAATTCCTTCTACTGTAAGCAGTTTCGGGAGATCATTTGCTTTCACAGTTGCTGCAAAACCGTTTAAAACAGTATCAAATGAGTATCCTTGAGTCATCTGAACATTTTTAGCAGCTAACTCTTCTTTAACTTCTGCTTGTTGTTCTTTTACATTTGAACGGACTTCATTTGCTTGGGCTTTAGAGAATTCTTCGCCTTTGACTTCGCTCATTCCTTGCTCTAGTGCCACAGGCTTTTCAGATAAATGAACGATGACTGCAACTTTTTGATTGCCTGATACATTTTGTAAGCTTTCGTGAAGAGTTGGACCATCTTTGGACAAGCTTAGCTGTTCAGCAATAGCCGCCTTTAGTTGCATTATACTTTCACTTTGACCATCCTGCTTGAATGGCTTCGATTCTTCAGCACTAGCACTCGACAATGGAACCAATAGATAAAGCACCATAACGAAAGCTAGAATACTACTTAAGAACTTCGTAAACTTAAACTTTTTCAAATCTCATTTCCCCCTTTATTTTCAATTGTCACACTCTTCAGTTTAGTGTGATATTTCCAATTTATCACAAATAAACTAATACGAATATCTGAATATTTAAGTATTTTCAAATATTGGTAATTAGCACCAGTTTATTAAAGGGAGATTGAATCTATCTTCCTAGTAATTTAATAAAAAAGGCGAACCCAAATGAGAAATGACCTATAATAATTCGTTGTTTTTTCCAATTAATCCTACCAAGGAAGCAGTTGTAGGTATATTCGGTGGTGTAGTTTCTTATAGAAAATTAGGAGAGCAGTAAGAGGAGTGATTGGAGGGGAATCGGAATTTGCAGCTCTTTTTTTCTTATGTATAATAGACGGTTACTGGGAGCTTTCGTTAAATAAGTAATGACAATTCTGTTGTTTGAAAAACACATAACACCGTCCACATTTGCGGACGGTGTAAAATAAAGTCGTATAATTTTTGGTACAATTGCCGAATAAGAACTCGTAGTTGTGACAATAAAGTCGTTTAAAACCAACAAATGCACCCTTTATTGTATAAGAATTTTCTTCAAATATTGTGAAGGCTTTTTATAAAACGCCATTTACTTATTTGTTACCGGGTTGTTCCGCCAAACCGATTAGAAGCCCTTCGATTCCACGAATGTAGCAGAGCCGATACGAGTCCTCGTACTGAACCACTTCGCCAACAAGCTGAGCACCATGCTTAGTGAGTCTGGATACCATTTCGTCAATGTCTTCAACGGCGAACATGACGCGTAGATAACCGAGGGCGTTTACAGGAGCAGTCCGGTGATCTGATATAGTAGGTGGGCTGAGAAATTGCGAAAGTTCAAGTCGACTGTGACCATCTGGAGTAGCCATCATAGCAATCTCTACACACTGAGAACCCAATCCGGTTACGCGACCAGCCCATTCCCCTTCGACAGTGGCTCGCCCTTCAAGGTTCAAGCCAATCTCTTCGAAAAAAGCGATTGCATCATCAAGGGATTCTACAACGATGCCGACATTGTCCATTCTTAGTAATTTGTTTTCAGCCATAGTCTTATCTCCTTATGTGTAAAAATTTATTATCTGATCTTCTATTAAAAAGTTACAAATCCCTTCCAAACAAAAAACACCTTGTCACAGTATATTTGATCAATCTTTTTTCGAAATGGAGTGTTTTTGCGTTTGCTGATAAATAAAGGTTGAAGGAAACAGTCTTTATTCTAAAGCTACACGTATATGATTAGCCAACAACTTTTCCACCTGTGATTTAAGAGCTTGATTAGCATAACGGAGTACTACATCATTACCTGCAGTGGCAACTTGCACGTCACTAAAGTATTCATCTACTGACTGCCAACCTACTACTCGTATACGTTGCTGTGCAAGTTCTCGTTTTAGGCTAAAATATTCTTGTCTTAGATCCTTTAGCAATGAATCCATCATTGGAAGAAATACCGTTTTCATTTTAAACTGCTCTAATTTACAATAGTCAACCTGCAATGATTTAACAGCTAGCTCTAACAAAAGATACTTATGAAGTAACTGTCTTTCATCGGCTTTAATCATAATAATCAGCATCCAGTTGGGCTGATTGAATACTTTGGATTGGAATACTTTTCGTGTTAAGTAGTGTTTCAAATATGAGTTCATTAGTATTCATCGATTTAATTATTCCAGTCCATTGTGTAATTTTGTAGTCCTTCCACACTTCTAATTTTATGTCCAATTGCTGATTAAAAGCTTGATCAATTGTTTTCTGTAGTTCTTCCAGCTCCCATTCAGTCAATTCTCTCGGCTGTTCTGTGCACTCTTGTTTGTACTCTCTAAGAAGCTCCAAATGCTCCGGCAACATCATCGATGCCCATTTAATATTACCTCTGTCTTGTATCATTAATAAATCACTCCTATGCCAAATGACCACCAACTAGGCGATCTCGATTAATAGCTGTACCAGCTTTTGTGAAAGAAACTGCTCTTAATATTGATGTTGCTCCAAACCGATGGCGTATGGCATCCATAGTAGGTCCTATAATTTGACGCTGTGGTTTGCGTTCGTCAAATAAATCTAATTGGATACTATGCTCTCTTTCGAGGTTCGTTATTCGGACAGATAATTGACGAGCTGGCTCCCCTGCAAAGTGTTCATCCAGTAATTCAAGACAAGTTTTATACATCACAAGAGTTTCACTTGTTGGCACTGCAATTGTTTTAGATCGATGGAACCCTTTGGTCATGGCGTTTCGACTATAAGAAAGACCAATACTAATTGTACGACCCACATAACCTGCATTCCGCGTTCGCTTCATTACGTCCTCACACATTTCAAGGAGCACTACAGAGATTTCTTTTCGTGTATGGTAATCCCTCATCAGCATTTGTCCCTTCCCAAAACTTAAAGCTCCGTTTGTTATTAACGGCTCCCCTAATTTGGATAGATCTATTCCCCATGCATGGTAATAGAGTTGATTGCCCATGACACCAAAGCGCTTTTCTAATTCTTTTAGATCTGTATTAGCCAAACCACCAACTGTTTGTATTCCCATAGCATTTAAATTTGCTTCCATTCGTTTTCCTATGCCCCACATTTCGGATAGGGGTCGTACAGGCCATAATTTCTTTGGAATATCCTCATAAGTCCATCTAGCAAAGCCTGTTTTCTTTGCTTCAAGGTCTAAAGCTAATTTGGCTATTAACATATTTGGTCCCATACCTACTGCGCTAGGTACATTAAATTGGTCAAGAATAGCCCTTTGTATTTCCTTAGCCGTTTCTTCAGGTGAACCCCAAAGCTTTTCAGTTCCTGTTAAATCAACAAAGCTTTCGTCCACACTATACACATGTATTGCATCAACTGGTACGTAATTAGAAATCAATTTTGTAATCGTCATCGACATTTGAATAAAGAAACTCATTTTAGGCTCAAACAATCTAATGTCAGGATGTTGAGGTATTTCATAACGCCTACTACCAGTTTTGATACTAAATTTTTCTTTCATTAAGGGAGATGCAGCAAGCACTACGCTACCTGGCTGGTCAAAATTTGCTACTACTGCAACTGGAGTTTTTAAAATATCTAGCCCATGTAACATCGCTACGATACTGGCGTAAAAGCATTTCATATCGATACACATAATAGGTCTATTGGGCATACTCTCATAATTCATACAACTTCACGTCCCCTACTAACAAAAGGAATAACGGCTAGAACGTTACTGATCAAAAAAGTACGTTTTGCATGTCTTGTAAAACAAAATGCTTGAAATGAATCACCAACAATTTTAATGACTTTTACACGCCTTTTTGTTATGGAACCATCTTTTGCTACATACATCATGTTCACTAATTGTTTGCGCTGCATAGCTTTAATCAGTTGCTCTCTCATCGTAGTTTCCTCCTTACCTCTCGCAATTTTTAAAATTGGCTAATCACTATATCTGTACTTTCAATTTCTGCCGATGTGCCTACTGGTAAAGGATCAACTTCCATAAATTGAATCGCGCCTGGACTTTTAAACCTTTTATATCCAATTTAAACCAAGATATCTCCTACTACAGTTATTTATTATTGGGCACAATGATTTTCCCCTTTACCTATCATACGTAAGAACACTTGTTTGTATACATATTAGAACAAACGTTTGTTTTTTGGCAAGATTAAATTTTTGGAAATAAAAAAGACCAGGTACTCAAATGAGTGCTGGACTTATTCCCGTCAAGTAAATAGCTGTAAAAAATACTAAGCAGCCATATGATATCGATATTCTATCGGTGCCAGTGAGCTATCTTTGGAGGCGTTGTATCATCATTCGTTTTTTTACAACACACCAAAAATCCCTTTTAAGTTAAATGTTATTAACAGCGTACTGTAAGTTTTTTAACATTTAACTTAAAAGGGGATAATACTAGTTTAATCAAAACCAAATAGAAATTAAATCTTCTGCTATGGGACTTTCCCTTGCCTGTGGGTTACGTATATGTCTGACAGATACTCGGAGTACCAAACGGCAAAAAGAGAAAAAGCAAAAATAAATATAAGAAATTTTTATAGAAAATACCTCATATTTAGTATTCTCTATAACTTATTGCTTAACAATATTCCTGATTTTTATTTTTGTTTTACTCAAATGTTTTGTATTATAGTTAGAGGAGTATTTTTATAATAAGTTTTTGCGCCTTGTTTTTAAATACAGATAGTAAGGTTAACAATAAAAAATAAGTTAGAAGTGATATTTATGACAAAAAATAAGATTAAAGAAGTTGCTTATAAACAATTGGCTGAAAAAGGCTACGATCAGGCAACTCTTTCTAGTATTGCTAAAGAAGTTGGCATTAAAACACCATCGATATATGCTTTTTTTAAAAACAAAGAGGACCTGTTTATGGCTGTATATAAAGATCTGCTCGAAGAGTATTACCTTCACATAAAACGATCAATTACCAATTTAAAAAATGGGTCGGCTAAAGAAAAGCTCTACCAAATAGTGAAAGAACTTTGTAATTACTATTTAAGTCAACCTGAAAAAACAGCAGCATATACAAAATTAGCTTTTTACCTTCCTCCAACTTTAAATGATAAAGTGAAAAACATTTTTAATGAGATGGAAGAAATGCTTTTTGAGGTGCTTGAAACAATCTTTTCAGAAGGAATAGAGCAAGGCATAATAAAGGATCAACCGGTTGATGACTTAATAGCCTCGTTTAATTGTTTGATGGATGGACTCTTTTTGGAATTACTTTTTTATACGGAAGAAAAATTTAGAAGGCGCGCCGAGCAAGTTTGGAACATTTATTGGAATGGGATTTACAAAGAACATTGAAAAGTGTTCTTCTAATCCCATCCTCAAAAAGATAATCGATAGCAAAATTACATAATGGTAGAATTTACTCAAACTTTGAAATAGCTTTTTCAAGGTTATCTTGATTGTAGCACCATCGTACGCTACAACACTTTCTGTTGCCTTTGCAGCCTTATTCATTGTTTTCATTACACCTGTCGTAATCTCCTCTGAAAATGCGGACATTTCTTCTGAGGTCACAGAAACTTATTTGGTATGAGATACTACACCCTAAATGGATTGGACTGCATAAGGTTATCGGTTTACTTTAAAATTCACTTCCGGGTATTTGGTCTTCAGCCTTTTAAGGGTTGAGCCATCGTCCGTCTGTTTTATATACTGGTCAAAAAATGCCAGGCTGAATTCGTTGATAATGCGATGGACTTCCTTTGGATTTTCACCTGGGCTCCGCAACAGAGGGGAGAACAAATGAAAATCAGTGAAGCTTGAATGATCCGTGTGGGGAATGACCATTGACATGCCACCGCCAGCTAACCCACGTTCACTGCGAACCTTGTCTTTATAGGAATCTTCATCAGAATCTTCATTTATTTCTGCACTCATGAGCAGAAATGGTTTTCCAATCCCACTTTCAGGTAAAACTTCCCCATGCAATGTGCCATCCATATCGATGGCTGCTTTGACACGAGAGTCTTCTGCAAGTATTTGTGCTGCGGTAGCCCCACCGTAAGAGTGCCCAAACATTCCAATACGCGAGGTATCAATCTTTCCTGTAAAGAAGCCGGTCTCATCGTTTTGATTAAGCTTCTCTAACTGGTCAAGTACAAAAGTGACATCTTCTTTCCATAATTTGATGTGGCGATCGCGTTCGTTAAAATCAGTTAAATTGAAGGGCTGTACGTAAGCAGTTCGACCATCTGGAAAGACGGTAGCTGCAGCATCAAATGTATGATCGATACCTAGAACAATATATCCTTGACTAGCCAACTCCTCAACTTCAAACGTGTTTTGATTACGAAAACCATTAAACCCATGAGAGAAAAGTAATATGGGATAATGATTCTCTGAGTCTGAGAGTTGTAAATCCATAAACGAATGAGATTTTACCAAGTCCAGGTGGCTGAATGCAAATGCAGGAATGGACAATGTTTTTTCCAATCCCTTGGAGAGCTCATTTATGTTACGAATATAAGGTTCTCGATCCCCTTTGCTTTTTTCAGCTGCAGGATACCAAATTTGCACCATCAGTTCACGTCGGTCGGTTGGATTTTTTGAATATGGTTCACTTCTCTGCTGATCGACCCAATGATATAGTTTCGTACCGACCATATGTGGGCCAGTTGGTTCTTCAAATGAAAATATCGGCATAAGTAAGGGTAACGTAACTGCTACAGAAATATAGATGAACAACAACAAAGACTTAACAATGAATATACTCCTGTTTCTGAACCCCTTTTTCCGATCAGCTGATAAATAGCATATAATCAAGATAACTGGGGTTAAATAGGCTGGAATCATCTGCCATCTAAAACCTTCTGCCAATAGCTGTATTATAACCATTCCAATAGCAACCAAAGATGCTAATTTAGACCACTTTTTTGTTTCCTTACCTACTAACAGTATCCAACTCAATAGACTAAAATTTACAATTATCAAAACAATTTCCCAGAAATTCATTGGCCTGTCTCCTTAGAATGCATTTTACTTCTAAATATAGTGATTAAACATCTAAACACTTTCTAAATCGTTTCTAAAAACAGATTTCTTCTTCCTATTCGGAATTTTACTCCAATATGTGAAATATCTTAATATCCATTCAACTGGTCCCATTTTAAAATACCTTAACCAAACAATACTAAAAGTAATTAAAATAGCGTGGATTATGAAGCACACAATTAATGAATTAATAGGTGTAAAACCAATTATGATACTAAACACAATTAGTAAAACACTTTGTGCAAGATAATTTGTTAAAGACATTTGTCCATAGAACTTTAATGGAGTTAATATCACTTTTGCCTTGTCCCATTGTAAAATAATAAGAAGACTGCTAGTCATCATAAAGGCAACACTATAATCTTCTAGCATTTCAAATCCTGAAGGGGGAATGTTAAATAACTCTGATAACTCTGACCCCCTTAAATAAAATGAAGATACATAAGTACAAATATTAACGATTAAAAAAATCGAAATATACTTTAATTTTCCATAGACATTTTCAAAAAATTTAAATTGCCCCATCGTAAAACCTAGCATCATAAATGAAAGCCACTTACTTATGACGGATAGTAATTCTAGCCATACTATTCTCTCACCATAATACGGTTGAGATAAAGCTGTAACTATAGATAAGGCTATTAGCGTAACCGTTACTATTAATTTAGTCCACTTATTTCTTTTGAAAAATATTACAATAAACAGGCCAAGTACAGCATAAACCATTAAAACATCTTGAATTCCTTGCGGTGCATAAAATGTATGGATAAGTCCTAATACAAATAAAAAAGAGATTCTGCGTAAAAACAAAGGATATCTATTGTTTACTCTTTGATTGGATCGATTCATAAAAAGATAACACCCAAATCCAAATAAAAAGAATAAAATAGGGTAAAATGTCCCGTTGAATATATCATAAAATTTAGCGTGTAACTCGCTATAAGAAAAATAACCCAAAACCTGGTAACTATTCACAAGAAGTACCCCCAGCAAAGCATATCCTCGTAAGTAATCCATAATATCTATTCGTGGATACGAATTTAGTTTATTCATTTCAATTCTCCTAAAATATATATTTATAACATTATTAATTGTGTGCTACGGATACAACCTTGCAATTTTTAATTCGCCGATAGCTTCTAAAGTATGTATCGATAATTCTAAATCTGCTAATGTTTCGTATAATTTTTCCACATAACGAACACCACGAATGTCTTTAGCAAGTTCATCAAAGCTTCTTGCATCCATAATTTATCGTGGATAGCCAAGGTATCTCCAATTGACAGGTAGTTTTCAGTCTGAGCTAAAGCAGATGAAACCTAAATACCTTTGTGAGTATTGCTACTAGTGCAACTCAGGTATCGTTTCATCCGCCCCACTCCTTTTTTCCTATCAAAAACTTAAAATGCCCAGCTACCTTTACGGAAAATTGGCTCTACAGTTCCATCTGGTAGAATACCGTCGATGTCCATCTCACTGCTGCCAATCATAAAGTCCTCATGTGTTACTGAAATATTTGCACCTAACGCTTCAAGCTGATTGTTTTCTAAATCTCTTCCACCCTCTAAGCAAGTTGGATAAGCTTTACCAATTGCTAAATGGTTCGATGCATTTTCATCAAACAATGTATTAAAGTATAAAATCCCCGATGCTGAAATTGGCGATCCATGTGGTACAAGTGCTACCTCACCTAAATAGCAAGAGCCTTCATCCACATTCATAAGCTCCTGTAATAAATCATGTCCTATCTGTGCTTCAGCTTTAACAATTTTTCCTTCTTCGAATGTCAGTTTAAAGCCATCGATAATATTCCCCTGATAAACTAATGGTTTTGTATTGCTGACATAGCCATTTACACCTTGTTTCATCGGTAACGTATAAACTTCTTCTGTCGGCATATTAGCCATAAAGATCGTATCATCTGGCGTTTTACCACCTCCAGTAATCCATTTATGCTGTGGTGCTAATGCAATTGTTAAATCAGTACCTGGCGCTGTATAGTGAAGCTTCGCATATTTTTTATTGTTCAGTAGGGCCGCACGAGATTCTAAATTTGTTACATGTTCACGCCAGTTTTCAACAACATTACCTTCACCGATATGAACAGTTTTAAAAATAGCCTCCCATAATGCAGGTACTTGTTCCTCAGCTGCTAAGTTCGGGAACACCTTCGATGCCCACTTTGATGAAGGAACTGCTATCATCGACCAAGCTATTAAATCCTTCATTACTGCGTTGCGATTGTTGCTCAGAGCCGCTCCTGATACCTTTTGATAGGTAGCTAGACGATCGGCTGAAATACCTGTAAATTTATCAGGGTCTGCAGCATCTATCATTAATAGTGCTCCTTTACGTTCGATCAGCTCATCATTCATTTTGACTATCCATTCTGGGAAACGATTAAATTCTTCATCTGAGGCATGTTCAAAGTAAGCTCGATCCATTTCATCATCTGATAAATTAACATGAACACGTCCCGCCCCAGCCTTATAAGCTTCTTTCACAACTAAACGGGCGAAATCCAATGCATCCACTGATGTATTGACTAATAAATATTGCCCTGGTTGAATATTGACACCGACTTTTACCGCAAGTTCTGCATACGCTTGTAATTTTTCTTCAAAAGTCATATTATTTACCTCACTTTTGTCTAATTGTTTATTATTACCTTAAAGATAAACATTTTCTTTATTTAAATGAATAACTGTTCCCTTACAATTTGAAATATAATCTTACTAAATTGTAACTATAGAAGTTCCTTTAATATTTTTCCGAATCATGAAAAACTAAATCTCGAATAAATACCATGAAAATCATTTGCTTATTTGCATTAAGAGTAAGATGGTGAAGAATTTTGGTTTACCTAACTAAATTAGTTAGGTGATTGTTATTATAAATCTCACTCATTTCTTCCCGGTTTCTTTCACTTAATCTTTAATCAAAGGGGTAATACGGTACAACTTTTTTTATAAACGGTTGCAAGGTTCTACATTTTTGACCATTCTGTACAACGATAACTTTGGTTTATTGATTTCACCTGTAATCTGGTAGCCTATCCTCTGATACAATTTAATGGCAAGATGGTTCTCTTTCTTTACCGTCAGCGAGCATTTGGCAAAGCCTTGCAGGCAGGCCTGTTCCTCGGCAAACTCAAGCAGCTTGGTACCTACCCCCAGTCCCCGGCTTTCGGGCAATAAAGCGATTGTTCCGATGTGAAACTCGTCATCTTCTCCCTCCTTCATGGTGATCATGGAATAAAACATTTTGATATTCAGAATATTATAAGCAACAAGGTCTAGCTTTCGGAATGAAAGCAGCTGTTTAAAAGTGGGCCATGCAAGACGATTTAAAACAGGTATGGGATAGCAAGTAATCATCCCTAAAGTTTTCCCATCCATTTGAGCTTCGTAAGCATATTGATGACTAAAGCGGTTGTTCTCCTGCTGCCATAGCGTACGAAATGTCCCTTCGATCGTGTTCTCCTCCTCAGATCCTGCAAGTGAAAACGCCATGTATTCCAATGCCATTACATTTAGCTTAGCGCTGACCATGGATTGATGATCAGCCTTTACAATTGAGATTTGATTCATTTCCTAGCACTCCTTTTCTCTTTTTATATTATTGATGTTAATTATCATCCTTAGCTTTGAAACCATAATAAAACGTATTTAAAAAAAGCTCTGCAGCGGATTTTTTAGGCACATTACCTTCATGTACCTGTTCCCATGTATGGAAAAGTAGGGCATAAAGCGTATTCAAAATCCATTCGCTGCTAACCGTTTGCTGAAAGTAACCTCTTTGTTGCAACAGCTCAATAACGCGTCGTATGGGTTCCCTCAGCTTCTCTTCGGCTTCACCTAATTCTTTGTTGTTAAATACAGATGCATCATGACCTAGAAAATAGATTTTGTCACCTATGGGGATTAACGCTTCAATGAGTTCCGGGATATAGTTTTCGCTTCTTTCCTCATCCAGTGGAATCTGGTTTACGGTATCACTTACCAGTTGTATAGCCCGATGGCCCAAGAACAGCATCAATTTCTCTCTGCTTTCGACGTAGCGATGAAGTGTAGCAATGCCAATTCCCGCATATTCCGCAATTTCATTCATCGAAGCAGTAGGATTTTCAACAAGCAATATAGTAGCCGCATCAAGAATTGCATTAAATCTCGCTTCCTTCAACGCTGACAAGCCTTTTTCCATTGTCAATCTCTCCCTCATTTGTATAAAGTGATTATTTTTGATAGATAAATGTATCATTTGATATCAATATAAACCATTTTATACAAATTATCAAGCCATTGAATGTACATTTTTCTAAATTTTTACAAAAAAGCAAACACAGATTTTACAGTAAATAAAAAATCCATTTTAATAAAGAGATTAATCAAAATGGATTCTTTTCTTTTTGAATGAACATTCCTTAAAAAGTTTGATCAATTAAATGAACCTTCTTCAACTAACCACCTGTTAGTTGAACAAAAAACTAACTCTACCGTCTACATTGCGTACGTTTTTTTCAGAAATATCCTTTTCTGGAGTATCAGACAAGGTGATATGGATTCTATCAAAGGGAGCGACTCCTCGATATGATGTAATTTAAAAAAATTTAGAATTTTATAAAGGTAATTGTAAACTTTGTATAAACATTTTTCTCACTTTCAACTTTAATCAAGGCATGATGCGCTTCAATAATCGCTTTAGTTAAAGCCAAGCCAATCCCAGTCGAGTCATGTTTTTTAGAAGTGCTTGCTTTGTGGAACCGATTAAAGATATGTGGTAAGTCTTCAGCAGCAATCCCTTCTCCAAAATCTTGAATTATGAGCTCTGTATAAATCGGTGTATCATTAACTTGAATTGTGATTGTATCACCAGGTTTGGAATGCTCAATCGCATTCTTTAGCAAGTTCATCAAAGCTTCTTGCATCCATAATTTATCGTAGGTAACCACCACTTCCTCCGTCCCGTCCCAGTCAATTGACAAATTCCTTTCATTGATTATATTTTCCAAACGATTCAAAACTTCATGAATGGTCTCCACCAAGTTTAAAGATTCTTTATCAAATGAAACAGCTTTGGCATCAATTTTCGCTACTTTTAACAAGTTTTGAATCAAGACATTCATTCTGGAGATTTGAATTTCATTATTTTGCAATAATTGAACTTGTTGCTGACGGGGCAAGTCTTCATTCAATAACATTTCATTATAGATTGATATAGTTGAAAGTGGCGTTTTTAATTGATGGGATATGTCTTGCAACATTTGTCCTAAAAATTCCTTCTCACCAAGTAAATCCTTCATATTTTTTCTAATTATGTCTTTCATAGAGCGAAATGAAACAGCTAATTTGGCGATTTCTCCTTCTTTATTTTCATTTATTGTAACTGAGTAATCTCCATCAATTATTTTCTTAGCAGTTGAAGTAAGTTGCTTAATTTTATTGAAAATAATCTTGTATTGTATATAGTTTGCTAGAAACAGTATTAATCCGAAACAAATCATTCCCCATAATATTGTTTGATTAAAGCTAGAAATATGGTTATTTAAAAGTGGAAAAAATTTCGTTTCCAAATCTTCGTATAATCCATACTGCCTAAAGATTTCTCTCCCTTTCTCCTGATACTCACTTGAATCAGAAGAATTACTTGTTAAAACTTTCATAATTTCTACTTCATTCTCAGGGTTTTGTTCAATCAATTTGGCGGATATTTCTCCCCAGGCTGTAATAGAATCCGTTTTTAAATGATTGTAAAATATTTGATGTGAAATTAACTGATAAACCATAAATAGAGAAAATAAAACCACCAGTATTATCATATAACCTTTCAATTCGGTATTTTTCATCATCTATTCTCGGTTCACATCCTTATCCCAATGATATCCTAATCCTCTTTTAGTAATGATAAACTGAGGATTTTTGGGGTCATCTTCAATTTTTTCTCTTAAACGCATTATGTATACAGATAACGTATTTTCACCAAAAAAAACATCATCTGTTATTTTCAGTAGGATTTCATCTCTTTCTAATATTTTGTGAGCGTTTTTCATAAAAGTTAACAAAAGCTTATATTCTAAGCTTGTTAATGAAACAATTCCTTGATTTTTATATACCTTTACTTGGTTCATATCCACTTTTATATTTTCAGATATTAAAATCATTGAGATTTCTTCCACCCTAGCTTGTTTGCGTAATTGCACTCTTACTCTCGACATAAGTTCTCTAACTCGAAAAGGTTTTGTTATATAATCATCTCCGCCTATATCTAGCCCCATTACCACATTTGCTTCTTCATCAAGAGCCGTTAAAAAAATAATAGCTGTTGCATTATTTTGGTTTTTGAAGTGTAAGCATAAGTCATAACCATTTCCATCTGGAAGGTTGATATCTAAAATAGCCAAGTCAAAAGTATTATCATTAAATTGGCTTTTCGCTTCTTTTACACTAGTGGCTCTAATCACCTCATACCCTTCATTTCTTAATGAAAATTCAATGGCTAGACCGAGAGCTTCATCGTCTTCTACAAGTAGTATTTTATTCAAATATATCTTCTCCTTCCTTTCACTCCATATTAACATTTACCACCGAATCAGAATAACCTGGCTATAAGTAGCCAGGTCATAGGTATTACTCTTCTCTTATCGTATCTATAATATTATCCTGTTGGACTCTTCTCAGCGGTAGCAGAACAGATAAATAACTGATTAACAAAGCTGCAGCAAACGTAATGATACAAGCATTATAGGGAATCGACCATTCAACATGAAAGTGACCCGATGCAGCCGTGTATATAACATATGAAAGTATACAACCGTAAAAAATACCTTGCAAGCTTCCAGAAAAACCGTAAATCAATGCTTCATAAATAATCATTTTTTTCAAATCTCTTTGGGACATGCCTATGGATTTTAATGCAGCCAGCTCTTTCCGTCTAATCATGATACTTATAGTAATTGTATTAAGTATATTTAAACTGCCAATTAAAGAGACGACCACAATAAAAGCATATACAAGAACTTTGATGGTGAGAGCTTCTTCATTTTTGGCTTTATTCTCTTCAAAGTTATTGACCACTGCAATATCGTGTTTTTTTCCAATAGTCTTCTGGATGTCTTCAACAGTCGCGATCGATTGATTTGTATCCTTCAATTCAATCTTAATACTTAAGTCTTGTTCGGAAACCTCGGATACATTTTTAATCAACTTTAATTGTTCTAAAACTTCCAGATTTTCAGAAGAAACATTATTTTCTGCTTGTAAATAGATTGTAAGATCCGATTCGGACGGATCGTTCACAAGTTTGGATGATAATGCGATGTTCATTAAAGATGAAAAAGTAATAAACAATACACTACTTATAATGATTGATAAAATAGTAACGATATAACGATTTTTATTTCTTTTTACATTTTTAATGGCCATACTTAATGGGAACGAAAAAGGCTTTCTTAGCACTTTATTATTTTGTTTTTTGATTCTCTCTTTTTTTATTGACAATCTACTGCTAATTGCCAACAATGGTGATATTCTTCCTGCGAAAAAGGCGGGGTAGTAACTGGACACTAATACAGCTATCAGAGTAAGAATCGAACTAGTAAATACTATCTTCCAATCAATATTGAAAAAGGAATATGAACCTTTGTCTAATAAAATCCAGAAAAAAGCTTGGAGAATAGCAAGCGCTAATAAGCTGCATACAATCCCAATTGGTATGGCTATGAAAGCAAGCACCGCAGCTTCTTTCATGACAATTTGTCGAATTTGTTTTCGTGTAGCACCGATGCTTCTCAACAAGCCGAACTGCTTCATTCGCTCTACGATACTGATTTGGAAAGCGTTATAAATAACAACAATTGTCGTAATTACAACAATGCTAACTACAACTATTAGAATAGCCAATATCGATTGATCCGATTCCGGTTTCAAAGCTCGAATCAAATCAGTATTAATAGCAATGTTATTGTCTTCAGTAATTGAGTTTAATTCGTCTAAAACCTCATTAAAATCTGCCTTCTCGTTAATTTCTATTAATATCCTTCCCTCTCCAATAGCAAACTCGCTTTTATACGTTAATATTCTCCCCTGTTTATTTTTTTGTGCAAACTCGCTATTATTTAGTAAACCGACCAGTTTATATGATTGTCCATCCAGTTCGAATGAATCACCTAATCGGAGATCTTTTTTTATAGAAGGAATTAACCAGGAATCGATAGCTGCTTCATGAGCATTGGTTGGTAATTTTCCATCCAGAAGACTGTAGGTTAGAAAGTTTAAGGCGTGATGATCCGCGAAATTCATTTGCGCAGAAACCTCTCCAAGTGGAAAGATGTGCCCTTCAGACATTAAACCAAACGATTCAACTTGGGGATTAAATCTGATTTTATTTAATATTTCTTCATCGTAATCTGAAATACCAACATGAAAAGAAACACCGTTTAATTTCTTCATGTTCTCAATTCGAGAGAGTTGAGATCCTTTCATATACAGGCCAATAGTTGAAATTAACGCTACAGAGAGAACGATTCCAACCAAGGTCAAAATTGTTCGTTTCATATTCCCTTTTAAATACTTAGTACCTAGTTGCTTATAACTATTGATCAAAATCATTCCCTCCGGTCAGTGACTCTTTCGCAGTCAGTCGTTGGTCAGAAATGATTTCACCATCTTGTATAGTGATAATCCGATCCGAAGCTGATGCTATCGTTAGATCATGAGTAATCATTACAATGGTTTGATTGTATTTCTTTGCAGTGAATCTAAATAAATCCATCACTTCTTTCGTATTTCGAGTATCTAGATTACCTGTAGGCTCATCAGCAAGTATCAAATGCGGACGATTAATAAGCGCCCTGCCGATTGAAACCCGTTGCTGTTGCCCTCCAGATAGTTCGGAAGGTAAGTGATCCTTACGTTCTTGAAGCCCCAGGATATTAATGATTTCATTTAAATACTCCATATCTATAGATTCACTATCCAATAACGTAGGTAAAGCAATATTTTCTTGGACATTTAATACCGGTAGCAAATTAAAGAATTGAAAAATGAACCCAACTTTTCTTCTTCTGAATACTGACAGCTCATTATCTGAATATTTATAAATATCATTATCCCCAATGAATACCTTCCCAGAACTAGGGTGGTCCAAACCACCTAAAATATGAAGTAGAGTACTTTTACCAGAACCAGAAGCACCGACGATTGAGACAAACTCGCCTTGCTGAATAGAAAGATTAATTCCTTTTAATGCATCTACCCTGTTATTGCCTTCCCCATAACTTTTCACTATATTCTCCATACGTACAACTTCCATATGACCCATCCTTTCATCATTAAAACTCAATCTTTTATGTAAGTTTTGTCATTTAGAATAACAAAATCCATAGCCATATATCCGACCCATATTTGATTCTTAATATAACTTACAAGTATCATTTGTCCATTCAAATCTATCTGGCTATCTATCAAATCATAATCACTTATAGAATAGAACAAATTTAGTGAACCAGGTAAATCTTTAATTTCATTAACAGGGTCTGAAATGGTAGACACACTGTCTGGTTCTTATCTTGCTCTAATAATTCCTTTCTTAACTACTTGTTCAGCAGTAGTTTTGTTAATAACCATATACTCACGTTCTGATTCACCTTTTTTTGTTACTATGAACTTCGCTTTGTAATCATCAGTTTGTTTGGTTTTATTTTTATATCCCTGCTTAACTTTATTTACATCTTCTTCTGTACTGATAACTAAAATTCCATTGGCCGGTTGTGGTGGTCCTTGAATATAACGTTTTACTCCGAATCCTATACCTATAAAAATAGCGATAACTAAAATAAACTTATAATTTTTTTCATTTTCTTTCTCCTTTTTACTAGATGTCTAAATTATAGACTAGATATTCTTTATATTTGAATAACTGTTATCTAACTATTTATTCTCTATTCTTACTCAATTGTAAGAATAGATACTTTTCCATATGTTAGGAAATGGCAATTTACTTCTAAAATAATAGTATGATACATTGCGTTGTTTGGAGAAGCATCGCTCGACTCCTGCGGGAAAGCGAGACAGACGAGACCCCGCACGAAGCGAAGCGTAGGAGGAGGCTCATCGCCCGTCCGCGGAAAGCGAGCGGAATGCTTCGGAAAACAACAGTAGAATCACAGTGCCAAATGAAAAAAGCGAGGTATTCAACGATTAAATCGTTGAATACCTCGCAATGTGAGAGGATATGGACTTTTTCAGTGCCCTTGAATCTAGCATTCAGTTTTTTTAAATATCATTTGATATGTATTTTGAAGCAATACTATACTACCTTTAGTTATGTTTAATTTTAAACCTACTGATTTCGTCAATTATTTCACTTGACATTTTATCTAATACGCTTGCATAACTAGCTATTTCTTCATTAGAAGCTGTTTGTTGCTCAATCGATAATGCAATAATTTGTAAGCTTGAAGATGTATCCTCTGCAACTTCAGCAATTTCAACAATTGCTTCATTGGTTTTATTTGCTTGTTTATTTACATTTAGCACAATACTTTTGACTTCATCTGTAGCAACGCTAATTTGATAAATATACTCTACAATGTCTTTAAATGCTTCACCTGATTGTTCTACTACTTCTCTACCTTCATCAACAAATTGCGAACCATTATTAATCGATTTAACAGCACTAGATGTTTTGCTTAGAATGTCATCAATTAATATTTTGATATCATACGTAGCCTTCCCTGCTTCTTCTGCTAATTTTCTAACCCTATCAGCTACCACTGCAAAACCTTTTCCTGCTTCACCAGCTTGAGCTGCTTCAATAGAAGCATTTATTGCTAGTAAGTTTGTTTGATAAGTAATACGTGTTATAAGCTCTAAAATCGTTCTAATTTCTTGTGATTTTTCCCCTAAAGCATTGACAACATCCGTTGATTCTTTTACAGAAGCGTTAATTGTGTTCATTTTATCAATTGATATTTCAATTAATGACAACCCTAAATCAGCTTTTAAATTAGTCTCACCCGCTACATCTGAAACTGCTTGTACTGCATGTGATACATTTCTCATTTCTTCATTAATAGCTTGAAACGATTCTGATATTATTCACCTGAACATCTGATCCAGATACGATTCCCTTATTGAAATTGGCTATTTTCTCAACTGAGGAACTATTTTGATCAGCAATTGATGTAAACTCCTCTGTATAAGACGATACTTTCAAAGAAGCTTTCTTCGCCTTTTGAATCACTGTTTCTATGTTATCAATCATATTATTAAAATAATAGGATAACTGTCCAATTTCATCTTTAGATTTATCCTCAAGGCGTATCGTTAGGTCACCTTTAGCAGCAAATGTCATCGCATTTAATACCTTGTCAATTCGCTTAATAACTATAAATCGTGTACATAAAGAAATAATGAATGTTCCAATAAATAAGGATACAAAAGTATTGATGGTAACTTCAAGACTACCATTGATTTTATCTACTTTATCAATTTGATCATTAATAAAATTTGAGATATGAGAACTGATATATAAACTGATAGCTACAGCTAAAATCATTTTAAAAATTAGACTTTTTCTAAATTTAATCGTACCTTTTTTAGTTTCATCTGTATTCATTTATTTACTCCAATCTTATGTATGCTTACGTCGTACTGCCCCTTACATACATATTCGTTACTGTATAATAAACTACTTCATATTTACATATGTTGGATTATCTTGTGTTGTAGCATACTTTCTGATGTTGCAAAATCCCAACTTGGTTCTGCAATACCCACTCCTGTAATGGCACTAGGAATTTAAATCATTTTCCCTGCAACTTCACCTATTAGCAAAAATGGTGTACTGAAACTATTTATAAGTTGTTCTATTTCATAGGCAATACCAAATAAGCTTTTTACATAAAATGCGCCTGTGTCGATTCAACCACAGGCGCTTTATCGTAGCATCATTACCTAACTAATTTAGTTAGATTAAGTGGGTTATAGCATTCTATTAAGATTCGTTAATGGTAAAAAGCTATGGCAATTTCAAGAGCTTTAAGTGGCTCTTTGATTGAATCAAGCGTATAGACCAGTTTTTCGTCCTGCCAAACAATTGAATTCCCTGATTCATAAACATCTAAGCGCGCAAAACCATTTTGTTTTGGAATTGGGAGCATATGTGTTTCTAGAAATTGGACTGCCTGTTTTGCAAGTTTTACACCTGCTTCTGAATTGACTGTTCGTGTATGTGTCGCAATTGCCCATCTACCCTCATTCCAACCAGTCCATAAAGAACCAGCTCCTGCATCCTGATAACCTTTAATTTTATAGCCAAGATCAACCTCTTGACCACCATTTTGACTGAAGTTCATAAAAGCAATTTGCTCATTTGCTTCTTTAGCATTCTGATATTGCTTTACTACCAGCCTTGCAATAGCAGTAGCTGACTGTGAATTTTTAAGCTTCGGATCATTGATTGGCAAATACTTTTTACTTTCAAAAAATAGTATTTCAACTTGGTTAGCTTCAGCCTTCGTTGTTGCAGTTAAAAATGTACCTTCTGTTATCGGTAGCCCTTTTGGTAAAGTTATAGATAAATTAGTTTTAAGCTGGTTCTTAATATTTTTTAGTACACCCGCCTGTGTAAGAGATGCTTCTGTGTTTCCCTTATTTGTTTTGGACGGTTCCTGATTTTCGTTTGATTGATGCTCTTCTTGTGACTTGTTTGGCACGTTAGATTCTTGTTCCTCTTGCGGCTTGCTCGGCACGTTAGATTCTTGCGCCTCTTGTGGCTTGCTCGGCACATTGGGTTTTTCTTCTTTATCAGAGCATGCACTTATTATACTGAAACTTAAAAGCATGGAGATAAAAAGTACTTTTTTCATGGCATTGGCCCCCTAATTTTTTTCTTCCTGTCCTTAATCAACTGAAACTTTTTGTTATTTAATCTCATTAATTCATTTCATCAAATCATTAAACTTTTGACCGAGTATAACGTATTCCTTATTCTTTGCCTTTAGAAAACCAAACTTATTTAAGCCTTAAACGAAGAACAGCTTTGTCATCAACTAAACCACAAAATACTGACGTTGTTACTACCACTAATGGAATTAGAGTTCTTTAATGTGAAAGGTTACTTGTTTCTTTTCAGGTTAATCTATTCTTTCACTTCTTTTAGGGTTACTTTAATACGAGGATAATAGATACTCGTAACACCTTCAAACGCAGAATCTGTGCCAATAAATAACCACAGTTCTCCTTTTTTATCAGTTTCAACAATAAACGGGCGTTGTTTATTATTAAAAGGCTTTAACTCATACTTCTTATCTATTGTCGTCTTTGCCAAGTCACCAATCATAAATGCATCTTTACCTTCTTCTTTTTGATTCCCTTTATCAATATTCATCAAATAAAATCCCGTGTTATCTAAAACTGGGATTGGTTCCGTATTGGTTGCACCAATTTTCACATATACACTTTCACCAGGCGATCCACCTACGCCTATTTTATCTCCAGCATTAGTGGCAATATCGAAATCAAACGTCACACTATATTTTGTATTTGGTTTTAATCGATCATTTGTATCCAATTTCTTCTTAACAAACATAAATAAATCGTCACTTCCATTATATCCACTTAAGTAAAGACCTTTTTGTTTATTGTTTATCTCTTTAGGTAGTGACTTAAGAGAAAATCGGAGCTTATAACGAAGTTTATCTTTATATGGATAGTCAGAAAATCCACCGATCCATCCATTTTTATCCTTGCTAAAAGTTGATTCAACAATGATATCATCGTAATTCGTTACTACCTGGTCTAAATCAATAAGTGTGACAAACGCATTTTTGTTTAACAATAAAATTTGCTCTTTGGTTAAATCTCCAGCAAAACCACTAATAACGCTATCATAAGTATATCTTATTGAAAATTCGCCAATTTCCTTTTCAAGTTTCGCATAGTCTTCTTTGTCGAGCATTTTATTAAAACTAACAATTACTGAGAATACATCCGATGTCGAAGCTCCCTCAATCTTTCGAGTTAGTTCTTCTGATATTTTATAAGGGAGAATATTTACATCGTGTACATTACTGTGTGCTGCTAATGCCGGTTTAGTCAAATTTAATCCTGAAACTGATCCGCAAAATACTAACGTTGTTGCTACTACTAATGAGATTTTTTTACTACTCATTTATTTACCTCCTAAAATTCGATTCAGTTAATAGACGAGAATAAGATTGGATTTTTTTAAAAAAATCCAATCCAAGAGTATTAAAATATACCTTACAGTTATAGAACTCATTTACCTAACTAAATTAGTTAGGTAAATGCTATTATAAACATTTATTCTCGAAAATTCACCAATTTTCTTTTCAACTTTTGCATAGTCAGTAGTCACATAATCTTCTTTATAAGCGTTTTATCAAAATAACAATTATTGAGAATTTGTTTGATGTCGAATCTTCTCCTATCTTATAAGGGTGAATACTTACTCTTGAACCTTACTGTTTCTAATAGCGGCTCAGTCAAATTTAATTCTGAAACTGGTCCGCAAAATAATACATTGTTACAACTACTAAGGATTTTTTTCAATTCATTATTTACCTCCTAAAATTATAATTTAATTATTAGACGAGAATTCATTACAATGAGTTTCATTATTTTTCAAAAGAACCAATTAAAGGATGTAAAATGCTAACATAAAATTATAAAGTTCTTTAAAATGAGGCTGCGCCTAATAGGGTTCTTTCATCAACCGGAGCCCACTTTCGAAGGCTTTGGCCAACATGTTTTTTGTAAGAAAGCAGATAATGGGCGTTCGCGTAAGCCTAAAATAGCTTTGTACATATTCTGTGCTTAAGACATGTATTGAAACTTAACTAGAGAAAGGATGTAAGTATTAGCTCAAATATTGACTATACTTCACCGTCAACACAGTTCACCTCTGATGTCAATGACAACACTCTTTTTAAAAGAGATGATCGGAATTTTATAAACATTCTAGGTGTAGAACAATTAAATACGTTAGAAAATACATCTTTGCTTGATATTTTTCTAAGTAAGAATAAGATGATAGAGCCACACTATCATCAAAATGCAGCAGAACTTGTTTATTGTATTTCCGGTGCTGCGATTGTTTCTATATTTAATCCCTTTACAAAAGAGATTAAAAACTATCCGATCGAGCCTGGCCAAGTCGCCAATGTACCGCAAGGATGGTGGCATTATGAAATAGCTACTGAGAATGACACGCATTTACTGGCTATTTTTGATTCTCCAACTCCTGACGTTATTTTAGGTTCAGATATATTGAAATTTACACCTTCCAATGTCATGGCTCACGCGTATTGTTTAGATGAAACTCAGTGGAAGAAAACAATTGCGCCTGTTGTACCATCAACATATATCGGTCCACCTAAAGATTGTAACCGTGTAAAATCAACTGCTGAAAATCAAAAAGATCAAAAGCAACAAAATGATCCTCATCATGAACATAAAAATAAATATATGCCTTTGAACCCATATCCGCCATATCGCTATCCAAATATGAATCCTTATATGAATCCTTATATGAATCCTTATATGAATCCTTATGGCTCATATTATTAATCAAAAAACGAAAAATCATAATTGTTCATACGAGTGTATGACTCGACATCATAAGCTCTACACCTTTCATTGCATAAAAATAAATAAAAAGGAAAATCTATATTTTAAGTCATAGCTTCGTTATTACTAAAAGAGGTGTAGAAGATGGAATTATTTCCAGTGATCCATACAAATTTTTGGGATGCTGTAATAGCCGTTCCAGCAGTGTTACTTATTACACAGCTAATTAAGGTATTTATGCGCGTTAAGCCTAAATATGTTCCTGCAGTCGCCCTTGTTATTGGCTTGATTATTTCTATCTTCATTAGCCATAGACATAATCTTATTGCTGGAATATTTATGGGCTTTTTTTATGGTTATGCAGCTATCGGAAACTTTGCTGCATTAAAAACAACTATTAATAGCTATAAAAGAAAGAAATTAAAGGAATAAAACCTTAGCTCATAACGTGGAGCTGATTTCCGTTCCGACTGGGGGCGTCGAATAAACTGATCCCTAGACAAACGTTTTTACAAAATGACATCCAACTCTTTAGTTTTATCGGAACACTTTCAGAAATTATCGATCAACTTTCACATTTTATCACCCAACTTTTAATTTTTATCGACATCCACCTTCCAAAGAGCAAAAAAAGGATTCATACACAAAACTGTGTGTGAATCCTTTTACGTTGTCATCGCGATTACCCATTTTATTGTAAAAAATGATTAGAATTTTATTTATTAACACATCCTAATCTCAAATAAATGAACGAGAACATGAGTTAGGATGTGTAATTATGGAATTGGCAAATGGAAATCTAACATCTTTACGCTATAAGGAAATTTTTAAGATTTGGACGCAGATTGGCGTAAATAATGGTTATATAGCTTCAAATCATGCATTTTTCAAGCACGCTGTTGATAAAAAACTGAAGGCTATTATTGTGAATTTTGTGCAATGTTTAAAAGAGGAAAATAAACAACTAACAGCGTTATTAAAGGAAAATGGGATACTTGCCCCTACTACATCGATCGACTATGGAAAATTGAAAATGAAAAATATACGAGGGAAAAAAGCTATTAATGATACAGAGATCAGCACCATTTTATCGATGAATATAGCTTCTTCGGTTATTTCAGTCAGTCAGGCTTTAGAAATGTCTGTGAAGAAGAAGCATACTGCAAAATACGGTGAGCTTCATATGAGGTATGCGATACTTGGCGCAAATCTAATACGGCTCAGTAACGACAAAGGCTGGCTACTAGCTCCTACAACAATTTAATGTTTCTCTTTAATGAGGAAGGTTCCTGTTCTATGTTACTCGCTTTCCCTTGGAAAGCGTCAGCAGCAAAGCGACCAGTCGGAACGGAAATCAACTCCTCATTTTGTCCAAGACTATACCTTATTTAAGTAAGATATCTTCATTTCATTACACAAGCGCCTCATTCACAAAAATTTCTGGTTTTTAACACTAAAAAGCTCTCGTTTCAACAAAACGAGAGCTTCAATATTTATTACTCATTATCGACTTCTCACAAACAACAGCTTGTACCACTGATTCACGATGAACGGTAACACAGACAAGCTATAAATAAAGCCTAATTGTGCGGTGCTTAATGTGGCAACTTCAAACACACCTGTAAGCATTGGAATAAACAATACTGCGTGTAAACTTAAAAAACCGATTAAGAATGCAAGCCAAGTATATTTATTCGAAAATAGTCCAATGGCGAAGATAGATTCTTTAGCTCTAGAATTGAAGCCATGCACTAATCGTGACAAGCATAATGTTGTAAATGCCATCGTGCTCGCCGTTAAAGTATCTCCAGTTGACAATCCGATTTCAAAGGCAACCGTTGTCGAAATGGCAATTAATATTCCTTCGAGCACCACTTGAGTAGTAAATGCTTTATTTAATAATGGTGCATGAATATTTCGAGGCTTGTCCTTCATTGTTTTTTTATTATTCGGCTCTAAACCGATTGCAATCGCCGGTAAACTATCCGTTAGTAAGTTAATAAATAATAGATGCACAGGTGCAAAAGGAACTGGCAAACCTAATATTGTTGCATATAAAACAACAAAAATGGCACCCGCATTCCCAGATAATAAGAACAAAATAGCGTTTTTGATATTCGTATAAATACTTCTACCGTTTGCAATAGCCTTTACAATCGTTGAAAAATTATCATCCGTTAGTATCATAGAGGAGGCATCCTTCGCGACCTCTGTGCCGGTAACTCCCATTGCCACACCAATGTCGGATTGTTTTAGCGCAGGACCATCATTAACACCATCTCCTGTCATGGCGACGACATGCCCTTTTTCTTGCCACGCTTTCACGATACGAATTTTTTGAGCCGGTGTTACTCGGGCATAAACAGAAAAATCGTTAACCTTTTCTTGAAGCTGCTGATCTGTTAAGCCTTCTATTTCATGCCCTTCAATCGCTTCAGAAGGATCATTTAAAATCCCAATTTGATTGGCAATAGCCGTTGCCGTAATTTTATGATCACCTGTAATCATCACCGGCTTGATACCAGCTTTTATACATTTTTCAACCGCACCTTCAGATTCTTTTCTTGGAGGATCCATCATCGCGACTAAACCAACAAAGATTAAATCTTTTTCAGCTCTTACATCGATTGCTCGATGTCCATTTACCTCTTTGTAGGCAACTGCTAGTACCCTTAACCCCTTTATAGAAAATTCACGATTTACCGCTTCGATTTTTTCGCGTTGTTGTTTTGTAATATTAAATATACCTTTTGAAGTTTCAACCTTTACAATTTTAGGAAGAAGGACATCTAATGCTCCTTTTGTAATCATAATAGATTGCTGATTGATAGTGTTCACAGTACTCATGAGCTTTCTATCTGAATCAAAAGGAATTTCGGCCACTCTTGGATAATAATCTCTTACTAATAATTCGTCAAAATCATATTGCTTCCCTAATTTTACGAGTGCCAGCTCAGTAGGGTCACCGATTTCCTTACCGTCCCTTTCCACAGCATCACTACATAATATTGCCTTTAACATAAGATCTTTCTCAACTGTATTTTCAGTGTATAGCTGATCATGTGGAATCACTTTTTCATCCACATAAACCTCTTGAACAACCATTTTATTTTCTGTTAATGTTCCTGTTTTATCTGAACAAATGACAGATACACTTCCAAGACTTTCAACAGCATAGAGCTTTCGAATAATGGCATTTTCCTTTGCCATTTTCTGTGTCCCAAAAGCTAGCACAATAGTAACGATCGAGCTTAACGCTTCTGGAATTGCTGCGACGGCAAGTGAAACAGCAAACATAAACGATTCTACAAGCGCACGTCCTCTAACAAGGTCAATTACGAAAATAGCTAGACAGATTAACGTAATCCCTAAAGCTAATTTTTCTCCGAAATGATCTAAACTTACTTGTAGCGGTGTTTTCTTCTCTTTCGCAGTATCTAGTAAATTTGCAATTTTGCCGATTTCAGTCTGCATTCCGATAGCTGTAACCATGACAATACCACGACCAGTTGTCACATAGCTTCCAGAGTATACCATGTTCTTTTTATCAGCAACTGTTACATTGCTTTCCTTAATAGCATCAATACTTTTCCCCACAGCGATTGATTCACCGGTCAGCGAGCTTTCATTGATATGCAAATTATGACTTTCTAATAGTCTCCCATCTGCATTGATATAATCGCCAGCCTCCAAATAAAGAAGATCTCCAACGACTAGATCTTCTGAAGCAATCTCTATTAGCTGATTATTTCGCATTACTTTGGCAATTGGGGAGGTTAAGGCTTTTAAATTATCCAAAGACTGTTCTGCCTTGACATGCTGAACAGTACCTAGGATAGCGTTTAATATAACGACAACCATAATGACAACGGTGCTTCCTACTTCTCCTAATAGAAATGAAACGAAAGCAGCAATGATTAAAATAATGACTAATAAATCTTTAAATTGTCCAAAGAAAACGGCGAATGCACTTGTTTTTTTTCCTTCCGCTAATACATTATAGCCGTATACCTCCTGCCTCTTTTGAACGTCATAATCACTCAATCCTTGATCTGTCACGTTCAAAGTTTTCATCACTTCAGCTGATGATTGTTGATGATATTCTGACATTCGATTCCCCCTCCATTTGAAATTATTAGACAATCATGCCAATTAAGTAACTCACAGCATCCCTGAGAAAATGCTGTTATTAGTTAACAAGTTAGATTCCCATTAGTAGACCCCTTTGAATTATCTATCTTAGGCAGAGAGAACATAATGTATCCTAAAAATAGTATTGAATCATCAGACTCCCTATCTATTGAGCCCCTAAAATACTTTAACTACAACAATCTATTCCTTGTCCTATTCCAGTATGATAATAATCGATATAGAAATTAAATATTTGTTTAATATTGAACATATAAAATAAAGTGAAACTAGAATCAGTAGGGTTTTACGGGTAGTTCATGCAAGACAAAACGCGATGACAATGAAGCGATATCGAACATAATAACCTCCGCTTACTAGCTATATGAACAAAAAAAGACATTTGGAATATAGCTATTCCAAATGTCTTTCATCACATGCATAGACTCCCAATAGGCCAGTCTTGCAAATATTATCTTATTTTAGTTATCTTTCTTTATTTGCGGATATTAAGTAATCGAGTGTATTACGAGTTGTTATGTGCCGATTTCATCCCTAACTCAGCTCCATGTGAAACTGGCGCTCTTTTTAGAGAAAAAATGGCACAGCCTAGAGCACATAAAACTAAAATGGCACCGAAGCCCGCTAAATGCTTAGCAGATCCTGTAACAGCAAACATAGCCCCACCAACAGCTGATCCGATAGATATACCGATTTGTAATGCAGCAGTATTTAAGCTTTGTTGAATATCAGACGTTTTTGGATCAGTTTCTATTAAATAATTTTGTAATGGAGGGGTAAGTGCCCAGCTAAGTGCACCCCATAAAACTGTCGCGACTAAAAAGAGTGGAAAAGCAATAATTGTGTAAGGAATACTAAATAATACAACGGCAAATGTAGAGACAATAATTAGAATGGCTTTACCAGTACCAATTTTGTCACTTAGCCAACCACCAAGAGCATTCCCACTGACAGACGCTATTCCGAAGATTAGATAACAGATACTAATCCAAGAGGCATTCATATCAAATGCTTCTACTAAAAATGGCGTTAAATATGCATAAAGCATATAATGACCAGCCAGCATAAACAGTGTTGTTAATTGTGCACTTAAGATTTTTAAATTCGCCAATGATTTAATTTGAGCCTTTAATGGGACAATTTCTACAACTGGCATTTTTTCAAGTAATAACGCAATAAGAATCATAGATATAGTTGAAAGAAGCGCAATTCCTAAAAATATAGCTCTCCATCCAAATGCTTCCGAAACAAATATCCCAATTGGCACACCGATGACAAGTGCCGAACTAACACCTATGAAAACAAGCCCTAACGCTTTTGCACGATGTCTTGGTTCAACAATTTTTGTGGCAATTGTTAAGGATAAGACGATGACCAATGCAGTACTCATCGCCGTGAAAATTCTAGCAATCATGACGATCAAGAATGTCGTACTAAAATACGTCATAAGATTACCTAAAGTAAAAATAAATAAAGAAATAAGATAAAGGCGCTTCCGTTCCACTTTTGCGGTTAATGACAAAAGGACAGGCGCAGATATCGCATAGACGAGAGCAAATATTGTAATTAATTGTCCCGCTGTTGATAAGGACACATTTAAATCTTTTGCAATTGTTGGTAATATACCACCTACAATTAATTCCACCAATCCTACTGCAAAGGTAGTAACGGCCAGAATGTAAACTCTCCAATTCATAATTATCACCCTTCTGTTACACTTTCATTTTTGTAGGGAGATATGAATTATGCCTCGGCATAATTGCGTCCGGAATCGGCTTTATGCATAGGCCTGCACGACGCAGGTCAGTTAGCCATTATCGCATGGATGCGATAATGGCTAACATCCTCTAAGAACTCCTTTCCGATTCCGTGACATCCGCCGGAGGCTTTAACTTCTTTCAGCAAATGTTTTTTGTAGCGAAAGCGAAGCGTCAGCTACAAATGTTTGGATACTGATGAAAGAAGTTAAAAAAAATCCTGACTACAAAAATGAAGCACGATTTTTGTAGTCAGGATTTTATGGTTCCTGGTAGAGACCCTCAATCCATATTATTGAGGTTATACATATCAAATATTTACGTTAGCTATATTAGCATATTGAAATTTGCATGACAACACTTTTTTATTATTTCTTTCTTGTCATCCATAAACTTAGTTCACTATAGCACTCTCATTCATTAAAGTGCAACCCCTTACCTACTAAAAAACCATATTAAAAGAAAGAAATTTCAGATTTTACTTATATTTTTTCAAGTTTGACCATACATACTAATATAACAGAACATTGTGAGGTGATTGTTTGCGTATAGTAGGTTTAGTATGCTATTTTTTATTGTTGTTTTATGGTGTAGAACCAATAACAGAAGAGCTCTCAATCGATCAACAAGCAATCAATTCTCCTAGTCTGAGCGAACAGCAAATCCCCATAAAAGAAACGGTTGAAAATTCAACAGTTTGTTCCTATTATTCCACTTATAAAGTTTGCAAGGATTTATCAGCGGACTAAAAAAAGAGGCTACTTAACGTAGCCTCTTTTTCACTGCAAGTCCCTATTTAATTTACTTTGAACCAATATGGAAACGATTAAACGGATATATTGTTAATTTAGCTTCACCATAGACGGCATCTTTAGAAATTAAGCCATAATGGCGGCTATCAGAACTTCTTAAACGGTTGTCCCCGAGTACAAGATACTTACCCTCAGGTACCTTTTTCTCATTTACTAATTGCTCTAACGTGAAATTTTCTGTAATTCGTAATTGCTTAGGATCATTTGTTTGACGATTCACATAATCCTCTTTATAAGCTTTTCCATTTACATATAAAACATCGTCTTTCATTTCAACTGTATCACCTGGTAGGCCAACCACTCGTTTAATATATAGCTCATCCTCTGTTGGTGATTGAAAGACAATTTGATCAAAGCGTTCAATTTTACTCATTTTACTTACAATAATAATATCCTTATCATGATAAGTTGGGTACATAGAAGCCCCTTGTACTTTAATCGGTGCAAATAAAAATTGCTTACAGCCTAAAACAACTATAGCAGTAATTACAATAATTTTAAGATAGGATATTATATCCTGTTTGAAACTACTTGTTTTCTCTTCTTGCATGCTCATTCCCCGATACTGTTTTTTTATAGTATAACATTTTCTACAGTATATGGACGAATTTTCACATAAATTGTTTCATGTTCATAAAAAATAGACAAAGCTATTTTATAACTTTGCCTAGATGCATTCTATTCTTTTATTTTTCGATTATGAGTGGTTACTTTACGTAGTAGTAGAGTGTTGCTGATTAGTTAATAAGTCTACTGTTAAAACAATACCTACATGTAATGCAACTGCTAAAAAAAATGTACCTATAATCATCACAATCACTCCTTCAACCATTTCTAATACAATTATACATCAATTTTCTGATATTTCAAATAAATAAAATAATAAATCAATTATGTTTAGGCCTAATGTGTCCGGTATCGGCTTTGTACCGAAAGCGTAGCGGCAGGTACAGGTGTTTAGACACCCACTGAAAGTAGATAAAATAAAAAAAACCATTCAACTAGGCATGCACCCTACCTGAATGATTTTTTATGTTTCACATGAAAATTTTTAAGCACAATAGTTGTAGATGACGCATAGCAGAACTGAATGAATTTTTTTGAACTTTACGCTTAGGCACATAGCTTTGCATGCAATTGTTTACAGCTGTATACCTAAGCACCTGGGTCCTTCCATTCATGTATCTCCCTCCCCTCATTGTCAAAAGGTTTACCACTATCGTACTCAAATTGTTACTCTTTTATTGCAAATGAGCTTTTAATTCCGATTTTATTTTTTCTAGCTCGGTCTCTTTAGGGATGAAATACCATATGTTATCAATTCTTTTGCCATCTCCCTCTTTAAACGACAACTGCTCAAGATTCCCATCCATATTTTTATAAATACTTTGTAGTTGAATTAAATCCTTCATCGTAAAATTCATACGAACATTATCTCCTACTACATCAAGCATATCTGAAGCCTTTAATAATATAGAAGATTTCGATGAAGCTTTTTTCAAAACCGCTTCAATAATTTGTCGTTGGCGAATTTGACGACCGAAATCACCACGAGGATCTTCATAACGAATACGTGAGAAGATCAGTGCATTATCACCATCTAAAGTTATCTCACCTTTCGGATAATGATAGGAATCAAAGGTTAAGTCCATGTCATTATCAATGGTTACCCCACCAATCGTGTCAATAATTTGCAGGAAGCCATCCATATTAACAAACACATAATAATCAATAGGTATATCTAAAAAATGCTCCACCGTATCGACTGCCATTGGGACGCCGCCAAATGCATAGGCATGGTTGATTTTATCGACGGAATTATGTCCAATAATTTCAGTACGAGTGTCTCGAGGTATACTGAGCATCTTCATCGTTTGTTTTTCAGGGTTCACGGTAATGACAATCATCGTGTCAGAACGTCCACTGTCATCTTTTCGTTCATCTACTCCAAGCATTAACACGGAAAACGGGTCTTTTTTCGTCACTATTTTTTGTTCTTTACTTTCATCCGTTGTTTCAATTAATGGTGTATTTATTTTATTCATTGTTTTTTGGATAGTGTAATAAGCAGTACCTATAAAAATTAAAAAAATCGTTAATAAGCCACCTACTATCCAAAGCCATATTTTCTTCTTGCTCTTTTTTTCTTTAGTGCGTTTTGTGTTTTTTTCCATACATAAGTCCTCTCTTGCAAAAATTTACCCTACTTTTTGACGTATTAAGTTGGAAAAAAGTTAATATAGTCTAATTATATGCATATCGGACGAAAAAAAGACGTACAGTAATATTTACTAATAACACACAATATTACTTTATTTGTAAATTAAATTCCGATTATTTAATGTCAGCTAACATTATGATAAAAGGACTAATATGATGCCACTATGTTTTTTACAAAACTAGACACTCTTTATCCGCATTCATCTCATGATCTATTGAGATTGCAGATTAGAATGACCTTTGCTTTCTACTACAAAAAAGGAATAGAAAAAAGGTCAAGACACCTTTACATTTTATTAAAAGTCAAGAGTTAAAGTAATTCGCTTGTTACATCAGTATTCTTTATAAAATGTACAACTTTATAACGAGTTCTTTTTAAGCTGAACTAATGCAGAAATTAGTTCAGCTTTTATTTGTGATTAAAATTATATTTAGGAATATTTGTTAAAATTAATTGTAGTATAATTGTGGTGTAAAATCGTACCTTCTTCAACTAACGGTGCAGCATTCCTGTTTGAAGGATGTTCGAGGTCTTGAAAGAAAAGGAGCCCTCTAGTATGATGCATGAGTGTCAACGACCATTGACCCATCATCAAACAAGGAGGACTCCTTTATGCATTTTAAATGGAATAATAAAATTAATCAAGTTACTGAGATTTCCATTAGTTTTAGCGAAGCGTACACTCAGATTGTAAGTTATAACTATAAATTAAAAATACTGTTTATAAATCAAGTAAAAAAATATTTTTACTTCATCACAAAGTGGTAGAAATAGTTGATACATCAATGTTTATAGAGGGAGGTTAGTTGAAGAAGCACTTATAATATAGATTTAGGAGGTATAAATATGCGAACAGAAAAAGAAATTAAGGAATTGATATTAAAAGTTGCCGAGAAAAATGAGAGAGTACGAGCTGTTGCAATGTCGAATTTAAATACTTGTTGAAATAGAGGACTTGGAGGATACATTTTGAAGAAATGTGAGTTTAAAAATAACATTCCAACATTGGAAGAATACAAATATCTGTGCGAGTCTGTGGGATGGACTAATTTTATGAATTTTGAAGAGGTGGAAACATCACTAAAGAATTCTATTCACTGCATCACAGTCAAAGATAATGAACAAATTGTGGGCATGGGGAGAATTGTTGGCGATGGGGCTATCTATTTTTATATTCAAGATATAGTGATTCATCCAGATTATCAGAAAAATGGTATTGGAAAAAAAGTAATGGATATTTTGGTTGGATATTTAAATCGGAATGCCCCAGATAAGGCATTTGTCGGTTTGTTTGCATCACAAGGTAAAGAATCGTACTATGAAAAATATGATTTTAAAGACTACTCACCAAACATGACGGGGATGTTTACTGTAATTTCAAAAAAATAAACATAATAGATTTTTAATTGTAGGAGAAGGCATCAATATTAAAGCAATTGTTCTCCAGTAACTCTTTTTCCTTATTCAACTAAAGCACCTGTTCGTATTATAAGGTCAGCCAGAGAAATCTGGTTGACTATTTTTTATTCAATTTATAGATTGATAGTAGCCGGGGTAGAACGGAAGCACCCGTGGGACTTGATCCCGACAACTAAACTGTTCGCCCTCTACTTGTTAACACATGATTAGGCTGGTTGGGACATAGTGATCCCGTATAACAAGCGAAGATATGAATAACAAGCTAGATAGAGGTTACCGGTCAATACACTACATTAGGAGGAGATAAACTATGAATCCAGTAGTAGGTCTGGATGTCGCAAAAGGTGAAAGTCAGGTTCAAATGTTCTTGGATAAAAAAATGCCCTATAAAAGCAGTGTGAAGATTGAACATACGGTGGGAGGACTTGAAGAGTTACACTCTTATTTACTAGATTTAGAGCGTCAAACAGGGTTAAAACCACCTGTTGTATTGGAATCAACAGGTCACTATCATGCTCCAGTTGTACAATTTTTAGAAGCTAGAGAATATATTGTTATTATCATCAATCCGCTCGTTTCATACCGAGCTAAAAGCTCTAGTTTACGAAAAACTAAAACAGATGTAATTGATGCCTATCACTTAGGCGAACTGTATTACAAAGAGGATTTAGAGCCTCAGAAAAAACGTGGTATTCGGCTTTTAAACTTTCGGCATCTGACAAGGCAACACGAAAATATGACGGGAATTATGGTTCAAACAAAGCTACAATTTCAAGCTGTATTTGATCAAGTTTTCCCTGAGTATAAAGGAGTTTTTGGTGATTTGTACGCAGAGATTTCATTAAGGACTTTACAGTCCTACCCTACATCTGAATTAGTACTAGACGCAGGTGTAGAAGAGATTGCACAATTTATTGATAAGCATTGTAAAGCACGTTCATTTAATTGGGCGCATGAAAGAGCTGAAGTATTAATAGTAGCTGCAGAACGCAACCCATTTCAGTCAACGCTTTATCAAAGCCTTCCCGTCAGTCTGAATATGTATATTGATTTACTTCAAGCTTACCGCCAACAACTTTCTACGTTAGAGCGTGAGATTGATCAATTGGCGGCACAACTCGAAGAATATGAATTAATCCAATCACTTCCCGGTGTAGGTGAAAAAATCGCGGCCACGATACTTTCAGAAATTGGGGAAATTGAGCGGTTTAATCATCCAAAAAAGTTAGTAGCCTTTGCGGGACTAGATCCCAGTGTGTTTGAATCAGGTCGCTTTAAAGGCACGAAAAATCACATTACCAAACGCGGCTCAGCTAGGCTTCGCCATATGCTTTATACAGCCGTTCGCTGTTCCATTCGAGATAGCCGTAAAAAGAAAACGACAGATGAAACTATTGCCCGAAACAAACGATTACGAGCCTTCTACGATTTAAAACGTGAGGAAGGAAAGCCGTATAAAGTAGCCATTATCGCTTGTGCTAATAAGCTTTTACACTGGATTTATGCAATTTTAAAAACGAAAGCACCATTCCAAGAAACTATTTAATAACAGAATTTTCAAATAAAACAAAAACCTTCCATACCGAATTCGGAGGGTTATTTAGTATAACATGAAGTGTTTTTTGATTATCAATGTTTTTCTTGACATTCTATTAGCTGGTTTAGTTGAATAAGAACGAGTTTAAATGTGATGAATATCGCCACTATTTCAAATCCTTGATTTTAATCTTATCCCAATAATTTTCTGCCTTTGGGATACAATTCAAGACTTCATTTGCAATACCATCAAAAATACTTTCATCAGCACTAGGGGCATCATACCTAAACCACTCTCCGCCATTAAGTCTCGATCTGTTGTTTAAGTCGTGTGCTTTAACTTTATTCGGAGGAACTTTCTCACCCCAATGATGGATCACTCCATCTGGAGGACAAACTGCCACTTCGATAACAAATCCCCCGCCATATCTGTCAAATTGAAACGTTAGAAGGTCAATTTTATTTTCTCTGATTCGACGAAAATGTGGAAATGAACCTTTAAACCCTTTCTCTCTAAGGATAGGTATTACTATTTTCTTTATAGAAGAAACCATATTATCTCTTTCAACTGACATTTTAAAACCTCTATTCTTAAAATTCTCTCTGCTGAATAAATTCTCGATTTATAACACTTTCCTTTCAGCTAACCTGCCCCGTTAGTTGAAGAAGGTACGATTTTACACCACAATTATACTACAATTAATTTTAACAAATATTCCTAAATATAATTTTAATCACAAATAAAAGCTGAACTAATTTCTGCATTAGTTCAGCTTAAAAAGAACTCGTTATAAAGTTGCACATTTTATAAAGAATACTGATGTAACAAGCGAATTACTTTAACTCTTAACTTTTAATAAAACTTTACATTGTCCTGACCCTTTTACACCTGTAACTGACGCTTCGCTTTCGCTACCAAAAAAACACCCTGCTGAAAGAAATTAAACCATATTGTTCAACATTCTTACATTTCATTTGCAATCTGTTTGACAATTTCATCAATAGTTGGGATAGCTGAAGTTTTATTGGCCTGTGTCAAAATACTAAAGATATACCACTTGCCACTCTTTCCTTTTACATAGCCACACAAAGCATATGTTCCAGAAATATAGCCTGTTTTAGCAGATACACTATAGCCCTCCATGCGATTCTCTAAAGTCGCACCAACAAGGCTGCCCTTTCTTCCTGCATGCGGTAATGCATCTAAATATGAGGAATACCAGGATTTATTGCGAACGTTATATAATAATAGACTTACTTGCATACTGCTTACTCGATTTTGATGACTTAAACCTGAACCATCTTCAATATACCAATGCTCCATATTAAGCCCAATATCACTACCATACGTACGAATCGCTTTAATGCCAGCCGACCAGCTTCCTTCGTCAAGTAACTTTCGCCCGAGTTGTTTAGTAAACATATCACCCATCCCATTAATGCTTAACTTTAAATACATAAAGTTAATATCCTGTAATGGTTTTGAATATGAAATACCTACTTGTTGTGCATTCTCAGGTACCTTTCCTGTTTCAATAGGCATTGTTTGGATACCTTTCGCTATTAATTTTTCTCGGAATACGTCAAGTGTATATAGCGTTGGATGATAGACAGCTACATTTGTACTTTCCTGCGAATCTACTGGTAAGTTACCTGTTACAATGATTTGATCTGTACCGTATTCTCTTGTAATTTTCACTGTACTTTTCTCGTCCTTGTTCACAACTTTTGTTTTGTTAACAACCGGAATAGTACTTGCAAACGGCACAAGCTGGACATTACCCGCAGTACCAACCTTTGAGCCTGTCACTTTCACTTGCACAGTTGCAATATCATATTGATCATTTGGCGAAATCGTTAATGCCGAAATACGCGAAGCATATGGTTGATCCTCTTCTTCAGATACAATTCCCTTTGGTAAACGATCTGCATCAAACCAAGTATCATCCCCGATTAAGGAACCCGTAATTTTCGAGATACCTATCTTTTTCATTTCATTCGAAAACGATTCTAAATGAACAGGTAAAAGCGTTGGATCTCCCCCGCCTTGTATATAAATATTACCATGAAGAACACCATCTTCAATTGTGCCATCGACATATGTCTTCGTAGCAAAGCGATAATCTGGCCCTAATAAATCCAAAGCAGCGGCGCTAACTAAAAGCTTGAGCGAAGAAGCAGGGCGTATCATTTTATCTCCATTTCTATTGTAAAGTACTTTCCCAGTATCTATATCTCGTACAGTAATACTATACTCATTGTTCTTCCAATTTTCAGCTATGATGCTATTCACTTTTGTTGTCATCATTTGCTTTCGAGCTCTTTCCTTCACAACAAAGGTAATTGGCAAACAACAAACCATTAAAATAATCATAAAAAAAATAATTTTCTTTTTCATAGATCCTCCAATTGGCAATTTTATACTTTCAACACTTTATCCCGCAGGAAAAATCGGCATTTTTCACAAAAAAATAATATGTCAACTTTTTTATTCGATAAGAATAAACTGTAATAGCTAGCTAAATCATTTCGGGAAAGGAGTTGTTTATAAATGGGTGCTAAATGGATAAAGATTTCAGTCTTATATTTAGTGATTGTTTTGGCTTTTGGACTGTTTATGCATTATACAATTCAACTCGAATGGACGGCGACACACGCACACATCGGTGTGGTAGGTTGGCTGACTACTGGTTTAATCGGTTTAATTTATTCAATATATAAAGATGCAGCCGAGACAGGACTGGCCAAAGCACAATTTTGGTTCTACAATCTCGGATTGCCGTTCCTCTTAGTCGGTATGATGATGGTTCATCTAGATGTACCACGCTGGTTATTTGAGCTCTTTGTATCTGGTGGCGGTATCGCAGTAGCAATTTCAGTACTGTTCTTTTTTGTCAATGTCTTTAAAAATGTAAAATCTTAAATAGAAAGCCTCACTTTTTCACAAAGTGAGGCTTTCAGCTTGTCGGAGTTTAAGTATTATTGCAATGAATTCGCCTGCATTTGATACATTTTTTCATAAATGCCACCCTGTGCTAATAGCTCATCATGTGTGCCACGTTCCATAATCTTGCCTCGATCTAACACAAGAATACGATCGGCATTTTTAATAGTAGAAAGTCGGTGAGCGATAATAAATGTTGTACGTCCTTTTTTCAGTACATCCATCGCATGCTGAATAATCTCCTCAGTTTCCGTATCTATATTAGAAGTAGCCTCATCTAAAATTAAAATTGCCGGGTCAAAGGCAAGGGCACGCGCAAAGGAAATTAACTGGCGTTGCCCAGATGACAGTGTGCTCCCCTTCTCAATAACAGGCTCATCATAGCCATCTGGCAAGTTCGCTAAAACACGTTCCCCACCAACAGCCTTTAATGAGGCTTCTATTTTTTCTCGTGAAATTTTAGGATTATTTAGGCTAACGTTCGAAGCAATAGTACCTGTAAATAAGTATGGGTCCTGTAAAACAATACCCATATGTTCACGCATTGTTTGACGAGGAACCGAAGTGATGTCGATTCCATCAATCGTAATTCTCCCTATAGATGGGTCATAGAAACGGAACAATAAGTTCATAATAGAGCTTTTCCCAGACCCTGTATGGCCTACTAAGGCAATTGTTTCACCTTGGTGTGCTTCAAATGATAAATTTTTCAATACGTAATCATCATTTTTATAGGCAAAGGAAACATCTTCGAACACCACATTTCCTTTATATCTAGGCATACTTTTTTCAGCCACTGGCTCCCCGTTCGTATCTAACACTTCAAAGACACGCTTTCCTGCAACGAGTGAGCGCTCAAGCTGAGAAAATTGATTGACGATATTCGTGATTGGATTAAATAATCTCGTTAAATAATCGACAAAGGCATATAATGTCCCCGCAGAAATTACCTCCGTGGCCGTAAATGACTGTGTACTAAAGTAGAAAATAAAGACCGTAAACATAATTAGTCTTAATGTATTAACAAGGTTGAAGGACGTTGCAGAATCAAGGAAAAGTAGCTTGCGTTCATATGCATAATGCTCATTATTCATATCATCAAATTCCTTCGTCATTTGCTGCTCACGACGGAAAGCTTGAATAATTGTCATTCCTTGAATCGATTCGTTAATCATCGCGTTAATATCGGCAATTTTCGTTCTGATGACATCATTATATTTCGAGGCCACTTTACGGTATAAAATCATCCATAAATAAACGACTGGTATCATAGTCAATGCTAACAATGCCATTTTCCAATTTAAAATGAAGAGTGCGATATAAACACCCACAATAGAAATTAAACTCGTAACGAAGTTTGACAGTACTTGAACATATAAATTGCGAACAGCCTCGGTATCATTCGTTACACGGGCTACAATTTTCCCTGCTGGTAAAGTATCGAAGTACTGAATTGGCAATGTTTGAATATGCTCAAATACATCCTTACGTAATTTTTGTACAACACGGTTGGCACCCATCTGTAAATAAACATACATAAAATAGCGTAAAACAGCAGTAGCTATTGCTAAAAGTAAATACACAAGTAATAACCAAGTGATTGGTTTTAATTCAATGTGACCAATTGTCATGTAATTATCAATAATATGCTTTGCAATAAACGGTCCAACAAGCTCCGTAAAGACGGCGATTGTTAAGAAAAATAATCCTAGTAGAATCGTCTTTTTAAAATACATTGCATAGCGTGTTAAACGTTGACTCGTACTCATGAGGCACCTCCTTCAAGCTGCTGACGGTCAAATTGCTCTTTATACCATCCTTGTTGTGAAAGAAGCTGCTCATGCGTTCCCTGCTCTACAATTTGGCCTTCATCTAGCACGATAATTAAATCGGCATGCTGAATTCCTGATAAACGATGCGTTGTAATAATCGTCGTTTTATCTTGTCGTTCTCGCTGTATATTTTCAATAATTCTTGCCTCCGTCTTGGCGTCTACAGCAGAAAGCGAGTCATCAAGCATTAAAATTTCAGGGTCTTTAATAAGAGCACGCGCAATGGAAACACGTTGCTTTTGACCACCCGAAAGAGATACACCCTTTTCACCAACAAGTGTCTCAAGGCCCAGCGGTAAATTTTTTAAATCTTTTTCAAAGTATGCAGAACGAATCGCCTGGTGCAATTCAGACTGTGTAGCATCTTCTTTCCCAAATAAAATATTTTCACGAATAGTACGTGAGAATAGAACATGATCTTGTGGAACATAACCAATCCAATCGAGTAACTGCTCCTTCGTTTGTGCAGCAATATCTACTCCATCAATCGATAGCTGTCCCTCCCCGATTGGATACTCACGTAATAGCTGTCGCAGGAAGGTCGTTTTTCCCGCTCCCGTTTTACCAACAATCCCTAGTGTTTGCCCCTTTTTCAACGACAAAGAAATTCGCTGAAGGTTTTTCACCTGACTCAGTGGATATTGGAAGCTTAAATCATCAAAGCCAATCGCATTTGGTGTCGCAATTGTTTGTGGATTCGCAATATTTCGAACATCCGCCTCATAGTATAGTGTTTCCTGTACGCGGTCAAGAGAAGCATTACCTTGCTGCATCACGTTTATAAGTTCCCCAATTGCAAATATTGGCCAAACTGCTAGCCCTAAGTAAACATTGAACGTTACAAGTTGCCCTACTGTCATAGCCTCAATTGCTACTAAATGAGCACCATAGCCAAGCGCTACAACATAACTAATCCCAGTACCGACCTTTGTAATCGGTCCAAATAAGGCATTAATTTTTGCGGTATGCATATTTTTTTCATACACTAACTCGCTCATCTCTGCAAAATTTGCTTCGTCCTTTTTTTCTTGTACGTATGCCCGTACAACTCGCACACCTGCAACCGACTCTAGAACACTATCATTCAGTTCACCAAAAGCATCCTGCGCCTTCATATAGCGTTCATGCACTATTTTCCCTAAATATTGAATAAGAATGGCCATGATCGGTACTGGTAGCATTGCAAAAAAAGTAAGCTTCCACGAAATCATATAACCCATGGCAAAAATAATAAAGCCCATGTAGATGGTAGAATCGATCAGTGTCATAATCCCAAACCCGGCAGTCATCGACACTGCGTTTAAATCATTCGTCGCACGGGCCATTAAATCTCCGGTACGATTTTTCTCATAAAACGTTGGCGTCATGCGCAAAAAATGCTGCATAAGGTTTCGACGCAAAATTTTCTCTAAATTAATAGCCCCTTCAAATAATCTGAATTGCCACACAAAATTAAGGGTATAACCCCCAATAATGATACATATGAAAATCAAAATATACTTCGTTAAAAGAGCTTGTGTCATTTCTCCAGCAGTCAATAAATCGATAATTGACCCTAGCAAATACGGTGGAACAACTTCTAAGCCACTCGCAATCATTAATAGCACGACAGCTATTGTATATTGTTTCCAATACTCCTTAAAAAACCAGCTTAATTTACTTAAAACATCAAACATACTTTATAACCTTCTTTCTCTAGTGCTGTTAAAGCTTTGCTACCCACTATCCAGAAATACCTTGATGAAAATCAATTTTTCTACTTTGTTTCGCATACACATGCACTCCTATTTTCATGTTCACTACAACCCTTTTTTGCAACAAAAAAAGACACATACCCAAAAAAGAGCATGTGTCTCTTAATAAAAGGCAAGGAGTAACCCATGCCTTTTATTGCAATGTAAAATAAAATGTTAGAGGACATGGACAATGTATGCAGTTGTGATTTGAAATGATACTGGTAAAATTAACATCGTCATGCCCTCCTTTACTTAAGTTTGTTATAGTGTTCTTGAAGATTATCACATCTTAGAAATATTTGTCAACCAACTCGTTGTTATTTTTTACGTTTTCCAGGAAATAATTAGCGCTTTAAAGCAATGAATTGCTACATGTCAATTATGGCGATACCTAATTGCGTTCGAGGGCTTTAGGCCAACAGATTTTGCGCGAAAGCGTCGTGCTAACGTAGCAGTAGAAAGTACGATAGGTCCAAATCATTTTATCGGAACAATTTTTAAATTCATCGCCTAACTTTGTTTATTTATCACCTAACTTTTAAACTTTATCGCTTCAAGAGGTCAAAATCATGTCATTTTAAATTTGCGCTCTCTTTCATATATTTGAATCCATATAACTTATAGAAATATATCTAAATTGATACTCTCATGATACACTTTTCAATATAGATATTTTAGTAAGGAGTCTTTACTTTGAAATCATTTTTAGCTGTTGGAATCGGCGGGTTTTTGGGTGCCATCTGTCGATATAACCTTGGTCAAGCACTTCAAAATACAGGTGGTTTTCCAATTGCAACACTTTGTATGAACTTAATTGGTTGCTTTTGTTTAGCATGGCTATTTACTATGTTTACAAAGCGTACGCCTATTATTTTAGGAATTGGCACTGGTTTTTTAGGTGCATTTACGACATTTTCGACATTTTCTTTAGAAACGCTATTACTTTTGCAAGATAGTAAGTGGCTACTAGCTATTCTTTATATTTTAATAAGTGTTTTTGGCGGTTTAGCATGTGCATGGCTAGGATTTAGACTTGCGAAGGGGCGCAGCGTATGATAGTTATTGGTATCGGTGGATTTTTTGGTGCACTAACCAGATTTTATCTTGGAAAATTGATTGCTCATCCATACCCATGGGCAACATTTTTTATTAATATAACAGGTTCTTTTGCACTTGGCCTTCTATTTGCATTACAGCCAAATGATTGGATTTGGCAGTTTATAGGGCTTGGTTTTTTAGGGGCCTATACGACATTTTCAACATTTGGTTTTGAATGTTTGCAGCTCTTGGAACAGAAGAAATGGAAACAAGTGATTATTTATATATGTACTACCGTTTTATTTGGTTTACTTTTCGCTACACTTGGCTTTTTCCTTGTGTAGCAGCATTTATGACATACTAGAGGTGATTTTTTGACACAGCCATCCATTGAACAATTACAAGTGCTCGAAGCTGAAATTGAACAAACATTATATACTTTAATCGACTTAGAGCTAGAAGAAAACTTTCCAGAAATGAATACCCGCTTTGCACAATTACTTGCAAAGGTTCAGGCTGCTCAGTTAATTGATTATAAACTTGACGTCCTCGTTGATCCTCAAGCATTAGCAACAGAAACATGCACTCTACTCCAAAGTTTAATAGAGGCAAAAGCTAGACCACAAAAAAGACAACGACTTTTAACACACCGTATGATTTTAAAAATATGGCTACGTAAAAACCAACGCTTTATGACCGAATTTTTACCACAAATGTTTTAGGCGCCTCTTGATGTTTCAAGGGCGCCTCCTTTTAAAGTGACAATTGCTGCAACACTTCTTTTACTTTTCCTTCAACTGCATGATGCGCAATATCTAAATTAATATAAGCAGTTTTTCCTTTTGTCATCATTGGAAGTTGATTGACAGGAAACACTTCAAGGCTCGTGCCGATAACAAGAACAAGCTCCGCTGCTTTGATTGCTTCCATTGCATTGTTCCAGCTTATTTGTGGTAAGTGTTCTCCAAAAAGCACTACATTTGGCCTTAGATTGCCATTACAATGTACACAACTCTCTTTGTGTAAAAAACTTTCCATTGGAGCAGCTTTTTCGCAGCGATGACAACGAAATGGAGCGTATTGAGCCCTGTAACTCCCCTACCCTTTGACTTCCTGCTAGCTTATGAAAACCATCAACGTTTTGCGTAGCAACTAACGATACAATTCCTCCCTTTTCCCAATCAGCTAAAGTTTGACTGACTTTTCATGCGGTGCTACCTTTTGGAAGCTTCTCACTTTATGAAAATCCACGCCAACTTATAAAACAAGCGGGATTAACATTACGTGAAAGCTCGTCTGGTCAACATAAGGGACAAAAACATATCTCTAAACGAGGACAAAAGAAGCTTAGAAATGCTCTATTCAAGATTATAGTCCCGCTGATTCGTCAAAACGAAGCGTTTAAAAAGCTTCATGAATATTACACAACAAGACAACAAAATCCCTTAAGGGGAAAGCAGTCAATGGTGATACTCTGTGGTAAATTACTGAAGGTATTACAACGTCGTCATAAGTATCGCAGAGATCCATTGTGCATCACATAGTGAACGGAACTTGAAAAAGCTGCCGCCTGCAAAGTACAGACAGCAGCTTCAAAAGGTTGCCGCTCTTTTCAAAATGCCCTTACAAAGGGTACACTTCAATTCCGCAAAGTTTTTAATACAATCACCTACACACTATGCCTTGGAAAATGTAATGGTTTCTCCAATATTAAATGTTTTACTTTTCTTCTTTCCCTCTAAATCCCAAGTTATTGTGATCGTTCCTTTACTCAATAAATCTTTGATATCCTTATTTTCAAGCTGCTTATAATTTATAATGATCTCGTCTTTATATTCTATCTTATTTTTTTCTGAATCTTTATCTTGATAACTAGAACCGTTCCAATAAACGTCTTCCCCTAATAACTCACGAAATGAATAGGGTATGTTTATTTCTAAATCATCGATATTATCGGAATAATCTACATTTAATGTAAATTCTAGTTTTTTATAGTTATTTTTCTGAGATTTATCTATATTACTGTAATTTTTCTGAGTCTTTTCATCAAGCTCAATTATTTTAGTATTAATATTAATTATTGGATTAAAGCGATAATACGTATAAGTACCTACCCCGACTACTAAAAAGACTAGCAAAAGAACAACTATGAACCGACTTTTGTTCAAAATATCCCTCCTACTTAAAAAGAAAAACAATAACTTAATGCTCAAGCATCGGTTATTGTCTTTCTATTACCAATTACGGTTGAATTAACTTATTAATTTAACTTACTTTAATAACTACTTACCAGTTTAATACATTATCATCCCATAACGGCCACTTTTGTTGATTAGTACTTATACTAACGTCAAATGAAAGGCCACCTGTTATACTTCCTATTTCGTAGTGGTACGTGCAAGTCGTAATATTAATAATGAAGAATTTATATTCTTCTTCTTTCTTGTATCTATAGCGTTTATTGCTTTTATGTTTTTGAGCTTATTAAAAGGAAGTTTTTTCCATAAACTTTCTTCATCATTACCTATTAGATTAAAGGCACAATCTTTTTTACTTGGATTAGGAAATGTTATTTATTTCTGATAGGGATTTTCTACAGTTTTACATTTTACGGCATTTTAACTAGTGTTTTTATTGTTGTTGGTCCTTATTTATTAAGGATTATAATGTCTACATTTATAAACAATACAATTACCAAGAAAATAAATCCAGTATATATTTTCCTATTGATTACATTTTTAATGATATTTGGATTTTACTCACCGATATTTATTATTCTTAGTGTAGTGTTTGGAATCTATACAATTAATATGATTTCTTCTCAAAACAATATGAAAGTATATACCCTGAAGTTGTTCATATAACACCTAACTACCCTCAAACTTTTTTGACAGTTGGAGATGCTGATCCACTTGCCCCACAATCGACAGAGCTTATAGATGGATAAGCAATACTTATTCGGACAAATTTAATAGGGACTAAGGGGCAATCACCCATCATTCCAACGAAGAAGAGCTTGATATGGAGAGGTGGGCATGATGGCCTGGTTTGGCGAAGCAAGCCCTATTCAGCTGGCTTTTCGGGGCAAAGAATCATGCCCATAGAGGCTCCTTGAAGCTACTTATGCGCCCCTTATACTTGAAAAGAGCTATTTATTCCCCTTAAAAAAGCTGTCCAATTCTGTTGCCATTCCATGAACTCTCCCTAGAAAAAATTTAAAAAACCTTTTATTTATAATTTTCTTCATTTTTGCCAAACTAAAAAATATGTATTGATATTTAAGGTGGAGAGCGATGAATAGGATAATTACGGGCTTATTTATATTAACTGTAACACTCCCTCTTCTATCCGGATGTTGGGATGAGATAGAACCCCAAAAAATGTATTATGTTAATGGGGTCGGAGTGGATTTTAAAGATAATCAATACGAAATTTATCTACAATTAATTAACTTTAATGACGTAGCAAAATCTGAAACACCTTCTGTTCCGGAAGCGCCTGCAGAGATTGGATATGCTACAGGGGAAACTATGGAGGAAGCAATTTATGAATTATATCGCTCCATTGACCAAGAAGTATTTTGGGGACATATGACCTATCTGATATTTACAGAAGAGGCTTTAAAACACGAGGAAGTTAATTCAGTTTTCGATACTTTTTTGCGCTTTAGAGAAACAAGATACCAGATGAATGTTCACTTTACCCAAGACTCACTAAAAGAAATTCTTTTGATAACACCTATTTTGAATAAATCACTAATTGATTCAAAATTAAGCCATCCATTAAACGCCCGAAAATTAGAAGTGTTTACGGAACCTGTAAATTTAAGAAATCTAGTTATTGGTTTAAATGAACCTAGTCATGAAGTTAGTTTACCTCTCGTTTCGATTGATAAAAATTGGGATACAACAAAGGAGCACCCTTCAAAAGAAACTACAATTAAAGGGATTGGGATACTTTCAAAAGATGGATTTGAAGGGGTAATTAAAGGTGATACTGCAAGAGGTATCAACTGGATGTATAACAAAAAAAATAGAGGAGACTTAACCTTCAAATTAGACAACAATAAAAGTATAACAGTAGATATGGAAGAAAAATATTTTGATGTTAAACCAGTTATTAAAGGCAATCAAGTACAGTTTGAGGTTAACATTAAAGTCGATGTTATACTTAATGGTTTCAAAAAAAAGGCAACAGAAAATGAAATACGTAAGGGAGTTATTAAAAAAGTTAAAGAGGAAATAAAGACAACCTATAAAGCAGGGTTACAGTTAGACGTTGATATTTATCGTTTATCAGAACACCTTTATCGAAACAACGTAAAAGTATGGAAAACATTAGAGATCAATGGAAAAATACCCTTGACTGAAGAATCAATTAGTAAAATCAATGTTGAAATAGACAAAATAAAATCTGGAAGAAAAACATTTACAGAAACAATTAATAAATAAACACAAAATGACCAGGCTCACAAAGGCTGGCACCATTCAGTGACAAACAAATCATTTTGCCTGGTGCTTTAGTTAAATTTTTGAGTCACGAAAAATCAAACCAAAAGACAGATTTTCTACATTTGTAGATTAAATCTGTCTTTTTAGTTTTAACAGCAACAATCTTTGAGAACACAGCCTTCTTTAAACAATTCTCCCTCTTCATATAAAAGGTTATTTTACATCCAATCATCATACATTTCCTTACGAGCATGATCGAACAACTTGGTTTATACTCGGGTAGTTTGATATATTTCATGTCCCAACAAGGTCTGAATACCCTCGATTGGCATTCCCTTTTGTGCTAGATGTGCAGCTAAATTGTGTCGTAAAGTGTGCGGTGTTACGAGGAACATTAAGGAATAAATATAAATGGAGATTGTTATGGGATACATTATGGATTTAAGAAAAATAGTTGGCAGTCGTCCACTAATTATGGCAGGGGCGTGTGTAATTCTTGTAAATAGTAATAATGAGTTATTGTTACAACTTAGAAAAGACAATAATTGTTGGGGGTTAGCTGTAGAGGGCTTCGCTTGCTGGCAAGTCCTTTTTTATGCACTAAAAAAGTGCGAGACTCTGTACAAATACGTTGCACAAGTCTGCACTTTTATTTTGCATAAACAGGTGAGAAAGTTTGTAACAACAAACCGATTTATTAAAATGAATCCAATGTCTGATCCAATCTTTCGTTCTTTTCAATGATTAAATCTTCAAATAAAACGCCATTTTTAATTACCATACTTAGCTTTGAAAGATTTTTGATATCTTCTATAGGATTATTTGGTAATATCAATAAATTCGCTCTCTTCCCTTCATCGATTGTACCTATTTGTTTATCAACTCCTAAAATTTCCGCATTACTTTTTGTCACCAAATGAATGGCTTTCTTTTCAGTAATACCACCAAAACGAATCATATGATCTAACTCACGCCATAAATCATAGTGTGATACGTAAGCCATTGCCGCATCATTTCCAACTCCAACACTAATATTATTCTTGATTGCTTGCTGGAAACTAATCAACATATCTTCATAGACAATTTTAGCATTTTCAAACAGGACATCATTAATATTTGTTATGCTTCTATCTAGTAATGCGTAGGGATAAGCAGCTTGAAATGTCGGAATCAGTGAGGTATATCCTCGTAAGGCATTAGGGTTTTGTTTATAAAGAGAAATGATATCTTCATCCATTGGAGCTCCATGTTCGATTGAATCTACGCCACCTTTTAAAGCAATCCTAACACCTTCAGTACTCTCTACATGTGCTGCAACCATTATCCCAATTTTATGAGCTTCTTTACAGATGGCAAGTACTTCTTCTTCGGTTAATTGAATACGTCCGGCTTCACCAATTGTTTTTGCATCAGTTACGCCACCTGTTACACAAATTTTAATCCAATCTACACCTTGCCGTACATTTTTACGTACATTTTTCACACCATCCCAGGGACCGTCAGTCTCTAGTGCTAAATACGGGGCTCCATGACCACCAGTAGCGCTAATAAAGAAACCTGAGACGAGTAAATCTGGACCAATAACTTTTTTGTTTTGTATATCGTCTCTCAGTTTTACATCTTGATAAAAGAATTCACCCACAGAGCGTAATGTAGTTATGCCGGATTTAAATGCGACTAAAGCATTTTTCTTCATTCTATTGTAAATAAATTTCTTGCCCAATTTAGTATCTAATATTTTTATTCCGAAATTCAGCACTTCTTCACTAAAAGATAGTCCAGTAGGGTTTCCATCAGAAAATAAATGTGCATGTGCATTTATGAGTCCTGGCATAACATATTGATGATTAATATCAATTTGTTCATACTCTTTAGAAATTATTATATTTTGACGGCTTTCAATTTTTTCAATAATGCCTTGATTATCTATGAGAATAATCATATCTTTTTCGATTTCCCGATCCATATCGCCGTTTATAACTGTGCAATTAATTAATGCTGTTTTCATTTTCATATCATTATCCTCCTCGATTTAAATAGAAATTTATCATTCAATCAATTAAATAAAAAACCGTACAATTATGATAAATTAAATAACTCAGTACATAATCGTACTATGAGCGAACAGAAATACCGAATGATGTCACATCTATACTTAAAAAGGTTGTACCGTTACTGACGAAAATCTAAATTATACCTTTTTTAAAATTTTTGTTCTTTAAACTCTTCCATTAATATATTCCCTCTCAATTTTAGCTTTTTCTAAATAAACCTAATACTTCTGTTGACTCCGTAATATTTACAAATGCTTGTGGATCAGCTTCAGAAATTAAGTTTTTTATTCTTGTTAGTTCTTCCCGAGAAATTACGGTCATTAATACATGTTTTTTCTCATTGGTATATGCACCTTCTCCATCCAATAAAGTAATCCCACGTACAAGATTTGATAATAGCTTTTCTTTCATTTTTCCTGCCTGGCTCGTTACAATCATTAGTGTTATTTTTCGATGTTTTTTATGAATTGTATCAATCACTTTTCCTGTAATAATAATGGATAATAAACTGTTTAAAGCAATGTCCCAATCGAAGAATAATCCTGAAACAATGACAACAACTGCATTAAGTAAGATTAAGAATCTGCCAAGCTGAATGTCTTTTTTTTGTGAAAGCAACATCCCAATAATATCGAATCCACCTGTTGAGCCCTTGCAGTTGAATACCAATCCAATACCGACACCGGCAACTACACCACCAAATATTGAAGAAAGTAGAAAATCGCTTGTCACTGCATTTATGGGAATAGCATATAACGCTGCCGAAAATGTGATAACTGATACAATTGTATAACCAATAAATCGTCTTCCAAGCTTGACATAACCCAAAATAAGAATAGGTAAATTTAGTAAAAAGTTTACTAATCCAGTATTAAAAGGTGTTAAGATGCCAATGATAATTGCAACCCCACTAATCCCGCTGCTTAAAATATTATGGGGGATTAGGAAAAGATTAAAAGAAAGTGCTGTAATTAAAGAGCCAACAATCACTCCAAGTAACTGATACATATTTTACCGCCCTTCAATAAATAATATTATTTACGGATTCATCTTTTTTAATTCGAATTAATCCTATAAATTCAACAATTGTTAACTTAGCAATCAGAAGAAATTCTCCATTCCTCCAAGTTAAAACCATCTCTTTACCTTGACTTAATATTAAACAATAATAATAATTAAGAGAAATACTCAAAAAACGTCTTATTAATATCTTTTAGATATAAATGTTTGAAAGGGAGAAAAAGGAAATGGAATTGAGGCACATCAGATATTTTTTGACTTTGGCAGAAGAACTAAACTTTAGTAGAGCTGCAGAAAAACTCCATATCGCACAACCACCTCTAAGTAAGCAAATCAGAGAATTAGAAGAGGAAATGGGGGTACGATTATTTAATAGGACGAAGCGACATGTTGAATTAACAAATGCCGGAAAGGTGTTTCAGAATAAAGCCTATCAAATCATTGATCAAGTTGAACAAGCGTGTATTAGTACGAGATTAACCTCTACAGGATCTGAAGGCGAACTTATAATTGGCTTTAGTGGCTCAGTGCAAGACCTTATTCCGACAATTCGAAATTATCGTGAACGATACCCTAAAGTTGGAATAGTATTACAACAACTCAGTACACCTCTTCAAGTTAAAGCTTTAAATGAAAAAAGAATTGACATTGGTATAGTAGCTGCACCAGTGAATTGTAAAAAAATTTATGTAAAACCAGTCCGAAAGGTGAGTTTAAAGGCAATTATTCCAGAGAAACACCCCCTTGCTTTCAAACAATCAATTTATATTCGTGATTTGGAAAACGAATCATTTATAATGGCAACTAAATCAGCTGCTCCATTTTATTATGAAACGTTTATGGAACTGTTCCAAAATGTAGGATACGCTCCGAAAATTACAATCCAGGCAAATGACCTTCAAACTGTTTCGGCATTGGTCGCGAATGGTATGGGAGTTGCATTGTTACCGTCATCAATTAATCCATTAAGTGGTTTAGTACAAAGGAAAGTTGAGGATATAAATAATACAATTGAAGCATCGCTTGCGTGGCGAAAGGATAATAATTCGGAAATACTAGACAAATTTTTAAAGTTATATTTTGAATTTAATACTAATGATTAAGTTTGTTAAAAAAAGCAAAAACTACGCGATGCTTTATCACATCTCGTAGTTTTTAGACAGCCCTTTCGACTCTGCTATCTTTTAAATGATATAATTTGTCCAAAACAGTGATGCAAAAAAATAAGATCACCGATAAAACAATGCTTCGATTTTAAGCTTACTTATTGCATCACGAATGAGCTGTGTTAAAAATAATATATTCATTCAAATTACATCACGATTAAGTTGAGCTTTTTATTGCAAGATGAATTACATTATAAAAGAATAATCTTTTATAACCTTACAAATTTCCACATTATATTGCTTGTACCATTTTTCTTTTCCAAATTGCTGTGCAACTAGATGTTTTGAATTTCTTTCCATTCTTGAATAGCCTCTAGTGATTCCCAATACGATACAGTAATACCCTTCCCTTCGGTATTTCTTGCACTTTCTATACGAAGAAAACCTGGCTGTTTTTGTGCTAATTCATCCATAACTTCTGCCATCTTCGCATAGCCTTCTCCATCCTCGTCTGTTCGTTGTGATGTAAAAATTACAGCATAATATGTTTCCATAACTATTTACTCCTTTCTAAATATGTATTATTGTAATCGATAAATACTTTTATGAATATCGAAATGTGGCATGCAGAAAGGATCGTGACGAAACTTGTGCACCCATTGTAATCATAACACCAATAGCCCCCAACAAAACACCACACCATTGATACAATCGGTATCGCACATTCGTAAATATAGTAGCAAATATGACTACAAGCAAAGGATTCGTAAATGTTAAAATAGAGGATTCACTTGCCGTAATTGTACGTAAGCTTAAAAAAATACAACCCATTACACCAGCGGTTTGAAATGCCCCTATTATTAGAATTTTAATCCAGCCTTCTTTTGAGGTCGGATGAGGCCTTTTTAAAGCGATCACGATGACACCCATTATCATCCCTGCTAGTATAAAGCGGAGTGCAGCCAATAACAGTGGAGATGCGTACGGCAACCCCAATTTGACAACGGCAAATGAAGACCCCATTAGAAATGTTGTCAAAACTAATAATGCTATGAATTTATAAAACATTGTTGTCCCCCTATTTCTATGTCTAAGGACATTATAGATAGGAAATACTTCAACTCTTATCGAAGTATGAATTACATAATTTTAAAATTAGAGATGGTGAAACGAAGCATTTTCAGTTTCATTTCATTTTTCAAGCGTATACTTAGCTGAATATAATCACTAGGAGGAAGCTGCCTTGAAAATATTACTAGCAGAAGATGATGCACGATTAAGAAGAAATATCGTTCATATGTTAAAGAAAGAATTTCATAATGTCACTGAAGCGGAAAATGGACAGGAAGCGCTAGACCATACGCATACTGAGAAATATGATCTTGTTATTTTAGATTGGATGATGCCACTCGTTAGTGGTATTCAATTATGTCAAGAGCTACGAAACACTGGATTCAATGGTAGTATTTTAATGCTAACAGCAAAGGACGACACAGAGGACATTATTAAAGGGCTTGATAGTGGTGCTGACGATTACATAGTAAAGCCATTTAAAATAGAGGAACTGTTAGCAAGAATTCGCGCATTACTACGAAGAAAAGATAAAGTGATAGAACAGGTCATCCAGATCAATCAATTACAGCTGAATGTAGATTCCCGAGTGTTTTTGTACAATAATGAAGTAGTGGATCTTACTAAAAATGAATTTTTACTGTTAGAATATTTATTTTTCAATAAAGGACGTGTACTAACTAGGGAACAAATTTGTATTTATATATGGGGCTACGATTACGATGTTTCGAATAATTCTTTAGATGCTTTAGTTAAGCTTGTGCGGAAGAAAATTGATGATAGTCAATCTAAATCACGCATTCAAAATGTCAGAGGTATTGGCTATAAACTGAGGGAAGGCTAATGTTTCATAAAACGAAAAAAAAATTATCCTATTTGTATGCAACGCTTTACTTTTTATTATTTTCACTATTCGTTATTGTTCTATACTTTTCACTCGTAAAATTAATGGAAAATCAACAAATAAACGAGTTGGAAGACTTTTATGGTAGGCAAGAGCACGATTTCTTTGAACATGTTCATGCAAACACTAAAACTTTAAGTTATGACCCAAATCGCAATTTCTTTTACTATATTTACACAAAGAATCATAAGTTTGTCCATGGTGATGAATCTTCCAAAGGACTGAAGAATCAGATCGAAAAAGCATTTGCTAATAGGAATCCAAGTGAGGAACTCGTACAGCATTATGAATGGCAGGAAGAGCATTTTCTACTTCTAAAAAAGCCCATTTTCAACGACGATACTGTAGTAGGCTATATTATCGTTGGTAAATCTGTGACGTCACAGCATCACTTTTTCCAGATGACAAAGTATTTACTAATAGTATTAACTTTTATTTCAACGATTTTAATCGGTCTACTGGCCTATTATCTAGCTGGTAAAGCGATTGTCCCGATTCAATGGTCGTTCGATAAACAAAAAAAGTTCGTATCCGATGCCTCTCATGAATTACGAACACCATTAAGTATTTTTTATAGTTCACTTGAAATTTTAGAAATTGAGGGAGCACGGCAATTAAGCCCTTTGGGAAAAGAATTGATTGCAGATTTAAAAGATGAGGCTGAAATAATGAAGGAACTCATAGATAAAATGTTGTTCTTAGCAAGACACGATCAGCATCAGGTTGCCGTTCAAAAAGAAATCATTCCATTATCTACTTTACTCAAAAAAGTTAGCTCGAAATTTCAAAGGCTTATGCCTCCTGAAATACAGTTTTCTACTGATATCCAAGAAAACCTCGAGCTGCTCGGCGATGCTTCAAAAGTTCAAGAGTTGCTTTATATTCTTTTAGACAATGCCATTAGATATACAAATAGTGGAACCATAACACTTACCCTTTTCAAAAATCAAGACGCTGTAAAAATTACTGTTGTAGATAGCGGAGTCGGTATTACTGAACAGGAATTACCTTTAATATTCGAGCGATTCTACCGAAGTGATGCTGCTCGCCAACGAAATGGCACTGGTTTAGGTCTTGCCATAGCCAAAGCAATAGTGGAGCAACATGATGGGAAAATTCACGCGACAAGTATAGTAAATAAAAGCACTACAATTCATATTGAATTCCCTATTTAATAAGGAATCGGGGCTTTTTAAACAGCCCCGATTTTAGTTAATTATTGTGTAACATTGAAACATTTACTTTTTTCATGAACCCGTTTAATGTTCTTATAACTAGTACTAACATGGTCATCCCTCCGGAAATTACATAAAACATTATAATCAACGTATTTTCTGTATCCGTTCCTATAAGCACTCCGTGAACAAGTGATAATACCCATGCTGGTAACACAAGAAAGTGAAGTTTTTTCCATAAGGAGCGATTCATAGTTCGAATCCATAAATCTGATGTCATGATGACCATTAAAAACAAATAAAATGCGATTGTTCCAAGGGCCGATGGTAGAGACCTATAGTTAGCTGAGAAAGGAATTAAAATCCCCGCTATACTATAAGGCTCATAACGATCGATTAAAAGCACTACCATATGAGCGATTACGGTAATTAACCCTAGCCACCCCGCATTTTGATGAATATGATAAATTAAATTTTTATGTGATTTAATAAATGAGGATTTTCTCAACAAACCAAATATAATGGAAATTGTAAAGTAAAAATACGCTAACAACCCTAATAATCGAATCCATTCCCACGTACTTATGATCATTTATTTCACCCCTGTCATTTTCCAATTTCCTGCTTGCGCTTCTTTAACAATGAAACGGGCACTTTGTTGACAATTATTTTCGAACCATTGCTGCAATTCACGCTCATCCATAAGAAAGCAAAGTTTCGCCCCAACCTCTGCATCACATAAAGAGGACGTTACGACTGAAGCTTGTAATACTTCTGTATTTGCGATTTCACCTGTTTGTCCGTTTAATACATGATGTTTCTTCATTGCTCCTTGCATCCAGCTTCGATAAACCCGATTGGATGTAGCAATGGCGCCTGTTTTCAGTTTAATCGAGCTAATTTCCTTGTCGATATCCAAGGCATCTGCAACACCGATTGTCCAGGTCTTTTCCCCAGAAGACCACATTTTCATATCCCCTCCCCCGTCTATTAGTCCGAACTCAGGCGATATCTCTTGTTCAAGCCAATTCGCCAATTTTTCAATTGCATACCCTTTAGCAAATCCACCTAAATCAATTTCCTGCTGTGTCACCCTCAGTATGTGCTCATCACCTAGAAATTCAAATGGTTGCTCTGCCATTAGCGGTTTGTTTTGAAATGTCTTCCTTTTAGTTGAATCAAATGGGAAAGAATGATAGTAGCCATGATGTTCTAATTGACGTTTAAGATAGGGAGAAAATAAACCATTAGAAAATTGGTAATACCGATCCGCTTGCATTAAACAATCATATAGGAACGAACTAATGCGGAGCGTTTTTCCAATTTCTAAATTATTAAGTTGTGATAATTCATTATTTGATTGAAATCTTGACCATTCTTTTGCTACGTATTGAAGCCAATTCTCTGCTTTTTCTTTCCATACGAAATGAGCCCCTTTTGGCATAGCAATATAAAATTCAGTATTCATTATTTGTAAAGTTAGTGTATCCACACGACCCACTCCATTAAGTTCTTTTCGTTTTGCGCTCGCTTTTGACAGCAGGTTGCCTTGTCACTTCAAAGTTTGTCCAATCTAGCTGTACTAGTTCTTTTTCTTTTTTTGTCATACTTCCGTGATCTACTTCCTGAACATTATTTGTGCGTGTAGAATCGGCTTCTGCTGGGCTGTTAATTTGGGATAGTATGGCTGCTGATAAAAGTAGCCCCGTTGCCCCTAATACCCATTTAGCTTTTTTCGGATCTTTCATAGTGCTTTCCCCCTAATTCGTAATTGGCTGGCAGACAAACGTTTGGTTACTTTCTTGCCATTCAGCTATATAACCTAAGCCATTCGTTATTGTACTAATAGGTACATATAATTCTTCATTCACATAAAACGCTTGTGCAGGTGATGGTACTTTCACATTGTTATCATATACAACGTTAGTTCCAGCACGGTAAATCAATTCATTTTTTTGATGTTGGATATTTAAAATCTTACTTGCTTTGTAAAAGGTTGCTTTTGCTCCTAAAGCTTGAGCTACTGCTTTTCCTGGCACAAAGAATTCCCCGTCTTTTGGTATTATAAAAAAGCTCAGCTCCTTATTTGTACCTTCTACCTTGAACGTAACCTTTTGAGAGCTTGTAAAAGGTAATACTTCTTTATCTGCTGCAACTGTTCGAGTCCAAATATTCCAAGTCCCTTTTGCACTTACAGCATCTTGAAAATAGTAAGTTTCACCTTCTTCTTCATCGTCATAGTAATAGTTCTCATCATCATCATCTTTATAGTCCTTATATTTTTTATACTTTTCTTGTTTTTTATCTTCATGTTTATGATCGTCTGCATGTACGACAACGTCATTTGTAACAAAACCCGCTAATATAAGAACTACAACAAGGCTAATTTTTTTCATCCTCATCTATAACACTCCTTTCCTTTGTCTTCATTCTAGGTTTTAAAAATGATACGAGACTGAATTTTTCAAACAATTTTTTACAGCTAAAAAAACCATTCCTATGGACAGATTCCTCTGCACTTAGAAATGGCATTGTTCATTAGGCAATTATTTTAAGATTCCAATCAGAGTACTTAATCTTTTAATCAATGAAAATAGTAATACATTCACCCTTTGACAATCTTGCACTAGGTTTAATGATTTGATCATTTAATTGAATCACACCTTTTTCAATTTTTTTGATGATCTGTGATCGGCTCCAATCCTCAATTTGGTTTGCAAGCACTTTATCAATTCGATGTTTTCCTACCGCATCATCCAGTACAATGTGTATTATCTTTATTCCTTGTTCTGCTAAGCTAGATATCGCAATCGTTGACAAAATTAGAAATTCCTCTTTCTGGTCATCCATTTCAACAACATGCTCTGAGAACGTTTTATAAATAGCTAACTTTTTATTCCAAGTATGATTGTTTTCGCATTTATAAATTGCATATTGATAAATATTTTTTCCATTTGCGTTATGCCTTCGTACAGTTGTATCCGTAAAAACAGATATCGATCCACACATTTTACAGTGCTTCTTGACAGTTCGTTCTGGTAATTGAGAAAGCTTCCAGCGGAACGTAATAGTTAACATTAATCCTTCACCTCTTAAGATAAAGGTACGCAAGCGTCTATTTGGATATTTCGCTGTACAATGTGAAATTTCTTAAATAAATAAAAAAGGAGATCCTGCACAAGGACCTCCTGACACATTGAGACTACAGGGTTGCTCGGTTCCTTTGTAATGAAAAAATAGGCATACTACCCCCTTGGAAAAAAACATTGTTTTTTAAGGGGTATGCTATCCATTTTATTGATCATTACAAAGTAAAGTTTGGCATACGTGTTCTCCTGTATCCTTTCCATCCAAATGGAATTATCCTTATTTCACTATATAATTATATTTATATACAAATGGAAGGGTATTCAATTGTTGGACCTGCATAGAGCAAATCTTATCACACCTCGCCCATTGTCTTTATACACATAGCTACCTCCTATTTATATAAAGCCATTTCCAACTGAACATGACTGTAATTAACATTGTTTTCACACAAAAGAAGCAAGCAGTCCTAATTCTAAAAAAATTTAAATAGGATAAATACCCCCTTACTTTCCACAACCATACATATTATAGAAATAGAAAGGAGGAATATTTCATGGGATACTATTGCGGTGGCTCTTCAGGCGGCTATGGCGGTTCATCATTCGTTTTAATTGTCGTTCTATTTATTCTTTTAATTATTGTCGGCGCTAGTTTCATGTATTAATCTTCGGACCCTTTTTGCTCACAACAAAAAATAATAGGATATAGCTAATTAACTTTACACCTCCTTCTTTTAGGATCACTTTTATTTTAAAGTGATCCTTTTCATGTTAACTTGCCTGTAGAATTCAGAAAAAATCTATCCCTCTGCCTTCTTGAATTTCATGTAATAGCATTCAATTACTTTATATTGTTAAAATGAACTGATTACTAATCACTTTTGAGTGTCACGCCCCTTTTCTAAAATTATTTAAGCATTGTATAGTTAATAATCAATATCCCTTTTGATTACGATGCATAGTATAAATTAAAGAAGGGAGGGAATTTATTATGTCTCAAAATTGTGGCAGTGGTAGTGGTGGCGGTTATGGTACAGGTTCAGCATTCGCGCTAATTGTTGTTCTATTCATTCTTTTAATTATTGTCGGCGCTAGTTTCATGAAATATTAATACCCAATACCGCCACAAATGCTCATAACTTGTGTAAGGTAATACTAATGTAACCTTACAACTTCAAATCTGTACTAAGGGTCACAATCCTCCGGTGACCCTTTTATACTTCCTCTCCCAATGTTCAGCGCCTAAAATTACGTTCATAATCATCTAATGCTATTTTTTTCAACATTTTACTAAGGCATCCTAAGATAAATATAGCAACTCTTTTTGACAACTTTACATATTATAAAGTATAAGAAAGGAGGGATTTACTATGTCTGAATATTGTGGTAGTGGTAGTGGATATGGCAATGGCTCAGCATTTGCGCTAATTGTTGTTCTATTCATTCTTCTAATTATTGTTGGCACTAGTTTCATGAGATATTAATACCTAATACCGCCACCTATACTGCTCATAACTATTAGGATAATACAAATTTAGACTTAAAATTATCCTCCCAACTAAATCTCAACAAGGGTCACTATCCTCCGGTGACCCTTTAATATTTCCTCTATCTATGCATACTCAACTTTCAATGGCATCAAAATAAGCCACTTCATTGATATGATAGATTTTAATTGTTGATTAAATGGACTACACTTTTCATTATCAATTAACCTAAGGCCTCAACAGAATTCTTCCAACCGAGTTTCTATCTTCCATTCTAGAATGCACCTTGGCTGCATCTTTTAAGGGATACGCATGATCTATTTTTATTGGATTCAGTCTTTGTTTACGTAATAAAAATATCAGTCACCATTGGTAAAACTACGTGCTCCGTTAGTGAAATTTCTTATACTTTATCTGTAAAACGCCCTTTCTCCTACACTTGACTTAGCCGATTCTGGCTACTATCATAATATAAAATCCATACAGCAATCTGAAAGAATTCAAATAATTGTATAAAAAGGTGTTATCATTAGGATAAACAAACCTATTTAGCCATGCTTCAATTGAGTTTACAAAACTGAACAGAAATAAATAATTTGAGTTTTCGTGGGTGATCATTTGAAGATTTCAATAGAAAAAATAAGCCAAGAATTCGAAGAAGAGATTCTTATTAAGTGTCATGAAGTTGATGACGAAATAAATGAAATCATTAGCAAGCTGAAAATTGAAACCCCTATTTTACTTGGAAATCAAAATGATCGTATTCACCGCATTCAGCTAAATAATATTTATTATTTCGAGGCAGTCGAGGGAAAAGTTTTTATTTACTGCAAGGACAACGTTTTTGAGGCAAAACAAAAACTATACGAGTTAGAAGAATTATGTAAAGGAAAAAACTGTTTTCGCGCATCGAAATCAACCATTTTGAACATCACCAAAATTTCATCTGTTTATCCGACCATAAGTGGTCGATTCGAAGCGGTGCTGGATAACGGAGAACGCGCTGTTATTTCAAGGCAGTATGTGCCTGTCCTAAAAAAAATGCTTGGTTTGTAAAGAGGGATACATATGAATTTTTTTGAATTTCTGCAAAAGATCATTAAGAATTTCTTTATCATCTTCGCATCCATAATCATGATTATTACTTTGTTGCGTCAAATGTTTTATCCTGATATGGCCTTTGATTTGAAATCAATTTATATCATTATGGCATTTGCATTTTTAAGTGCATTAACCAGATTTATTTTATATTCTCCTTACGATCTAAGCGAGAAGAAAATGCGAATAAGGATTATTATTCATTTCTTCACTTTGGAGATTCTATTGATTGCCATTAGCAGCGCTTTTAATCTTATTAATAGCACATCAGAAGTAATCATTCTTGCACTGCAAATTGCCGTAATCTATATTATTGTTCGTCTACTATCATGGCAAAATGATAAAAAAGATGCAAAAAAAATCAATGAAAAACTAAAGGCATTTAAGAAGGATTTTTAGTCATAAATAATAAGCAGTTGTTGTCTATAACAAATTATTTTTGCGGTAAGCATTAGAGCTTGCCGTTTTTTTGCATCTTATTGGCCTGTGAATACAGCTTACCGTTTTTCCATATACATCCTTCCATCCGTTTCATATGATGATTTTACAAAAAAATTTTTCCAATGAGGTGGAGTTATGAATATGGGAATTTTACTTTTATTAGTCGCTTTGATTTTCGAGATTACCTTTGCCATCTATTGCCTTTCAACTAAGCAAAACCACAAAAAAATAAAGAATTGGATTAGAATTGCTGTATTTATTATATTTGTACTACTTACTATTTCATCGGTGATTGACTGGGCTTTCCGCTGGATAATGCTTGCTATACTTCTTTTCTTATTAGCCGTAAATGGGACTGTTTCTCTTATTCTTAACAAAACAAATATCAAACCATACAAAACTTCTAACATTGTGTGGAAGTCCATTATGATGATATTGACATTTGCATTAGCACTTTCACCTGTAATTATTTTTCCACAGCACCCATCACCAAAAGTGACAGGAGAATATGAAGTCGCAACCGCTACTGACACATACATTGACAAGAATCGTATTGAGGAATTTACTGACAACGGGGACAACAGATTTGTTAATGTAGAATTTTGGTATCCCAAAAATGCAGATGGAACATACCCTTTATTGGTGTTCTCACACGGGGCATACGGTATCAAGACAAGCAACAGTTCTACCTATACTGAGCTGGCAAGCCACGGTTATGTAGTCGTTTCAATCGATCATCCCTATCACTCCTTCTATACTCGTTCAGAGGATGGGACAGTAGTTATGATCAATTCAGATTTTAGTCATGAAGTCACAAATATGAATAAAGGCGTTTACTCGAATGAAGAAATGTACAATCTCATTCAAAAATGGATGAAATTACGAACAGACGATATGAATTTTGTCATTGATACGATCCTTAAAAAGTCAAAAAATGATAATAACCCCCTTTATCAACAAATCGATACAGAGAAAATTGGTGTATTCGGGCATTCTATGGGCGGTGCTGCAAGTGTGCGGTTAGGCAGAGAGCGTAATGATATAAGTGCAGTTGTAAATATTGATGCCCCGTTCTTTAGTGAGCTTGTTTATAAGAAAGAAATGGATGATTTTGTAGCTAACAGCAAAGACTTTACGCCCCATCTTCTTAACATTTATTCTGACGATGTATGGAGACAGCTTGAGAGTAACTCCATTTATATAGCAAACAACCCCAAAAATGAACACTTCAAAGAAGCATATACTGTGCATTTTCAAGGGGCGAAACATTTAAGCTTGACTGATTTACCCCTTTTCTCTCCTATACTGGCAAATATTATACAAGGAGGAAAAGCCGATATTGCTCAATCTTACTGTATTGAAACTGAAAATGAACTAATTCTTAAATTTTTTGACTTTGAATTAAAAGGAATCGGCCATTTCACTCCCAAAGAGACCTATTGAACAAAGTTTCTACCGTATTTTCATCGTTAATTAGGATACGGCGATTACCCCAGTTTATTACTGGGTTTTTTTAACTGTTCAATAATTAATAAATTACGAGGTAATATACAGTTAATGTTAGCTGGTATTAACTCTGCCTTAGGATTATTTTATTCGAATAATAAAACATCTTCTGTACAGACTACTTTCAGGAGGTGAAATCCATGAATAACAACAACCAAAACTTTAACTCGATGAACGAAGAATTTGGGAATGAGACTGATGTTCAACAAATTAAACAACAAATCCAACAGGCAGAAGCTAACAAAAATCAAGCTTCTGGTTCAGTAAACTCGATGAACGAAGAATTCGGGAATGAGACTGATGTTAATCAAATTAGACAACAAATCCAGCAAGCAGAAGCTAACAAAAATCAAGCCTCTGGTCAATTTGCAAATAAAAACAGTACAAAATAAATTGATACTCATCATCCAGAACCGGCAACCTTTATTTCTGCCGGTTTATACTATTTTAATCATCATCCCCTAAATCTACCCAGAGAATTTTATCTTTAATATGGTTAAAATAATTCTTATCATGCGTAGTATCATCACTATCTAATCATAATAACTCGCCGTTAAGAGGCTAGGTTAACACTGGTTCAAAACTATAAAAAGCACGAGAAATCAATATTAGAAACATTGATCTCTCGCGCTTTTCTGATGTGACATTATGAAAATAAAACTCTTAAATATCAATTCAACTGCTTGTATATGGTACTAGTTAATTAGATTCTACATCTGCATCTTTCGAGTAATTATACTTAGAAGGATCCACTGGCGTATAATCTGTTGGCGTATAGAATCTCAATAAGTCACCATTCACTACTTTATCTGATAGATGCAGTTTAAGATCTACTTGATCTTTGATAGTTTTCGCAAGCTCTAATTGACTATCATCTAGTAGTAAACCTGTTTTATTATCATAAAATTTCCCATTAATTGAGTAAATCGTAGGGCTGACAAAATCGCTATTTCTAAATGGTACAATTTCATCATGCTCTTTTGATAATAAGTCTGAACCAAATTGAACAAATTTTTGCGTATCAATTCCCAGTAAATGTAATAGCGTTGGAAGAAGGTCTGTTTGACCACCATAAGCATGGTTAGTCCCACCTTGCATTCCTGGAACATGTATAAATAATGGTACGCGTTGCAAATTAGCACTTTCATATGGTGTAATTTCTTTTCCAATGACTTGTTCCATCGCATCATTATGATTATCTGAAATTCCGTAATGGTCACCATAAAGAACGATCATCGTATTATCATATAAACCTGATTCTTTTAATTGGTCGAATGCTTGTTTGATTGCTTCATCTGCATAACGTGCTGTTTGGAAATAATTATCTACACTTGAATCTCCAGTATTAGCTTTATCAATTGTAACTAAGCTTTGATCCATTTTATAAGGGAAGTGGTTCCCTACCGTAATTAATTTCGTATAAAAAGGTTGTGGTAACGAACTTAAAAGATTTTCAGATTGTTTAAAGAATGGTTTATCTAACAATCCGTATTCAGCCATGTTTTCTGTAGAACCAGTATCATAATAACTAGCATCAAAGAAGTGATCGAATCCAAATGATTTATAAATTTCATTTCGATTCCAGAAGCTTCCGTTGTTACCATGGAATACAGCAGATGTATAACCATAATCTTTTAAAATACTAGGAGCTGCTTGGTACGTATTTTGTGCTTTAGTAATATAAGCAGATCCTTGTGGTAACCCAAATAAAGAATTTTCCAGCATAAATTCTGCATCAGAAGTTTTACCTTGACCTGTCTGATGGAAGAAATTATCAAAATACATTGTATTCTTATCTTTTGCTAATGAATTTAAGAAAGGTGTAACTTCTTCACCGTTTAATTTATAGTCGATTAAAAAGTTTTGGAATGATTCTAAATGTAAATAGACGACGTTCATTCCTTTTGCTGCACCAAAATATTCTGCATTGGGTTTGGCGTAGTTAGATTTTGTATAGTTCATCACTTCTGTAATATCACTACTATCCGCCAAAGCTCTCTGTGAAGATGCTTTCATCGTTTCTACTGAATCATAAATCGTATAGTTATACATTCCTAGATATTTCACAATATAGTTTCTATCAAAACCTCGAGATAATAATTGCGGACGATCAGCTTCAGCTAGCCCTAAATTTAGGACGGATATTGCCAATGCAAATGCAATGATTGCCGTTGCTTTTTTATATCCTAAACGATTAGACTCTTTTTGTACTTTTCTTGAGAATCGTAGGTAAAACATTACAAATACATCTACAAAGAACAAGATATCATAAGGTTTTAGTAAAGAAAGAACACTACCACCTAAATCTCCGAAGTTCTGCGTTTGGGTAACAGTAGGTAATGTTATGAAATCACTAAAAAATCGGTAATAAACAATATTAGCATATAAAACAATAGACATCAGAGTGTATACTACAACTAGTGATGTATATTTTCTCTTTCCACTAAATAAAAATGACAATCCTAGAAATAGCATTGCGGAACCTAGTGGATTTATTAGTAAAAGGAATTGTTGAAGTACTCCTTCTACTCCTAGTTTAAATTGTGCTGTTTGAGCGATGTATGTTTTCATCCATAACATTAAAACAGCTAATAAATATATCCCTAAAAATTTATTTAAAAGGCCATCTTTTTTACTTAATAAATTTTTCATTTTTACACCTCTTTTACTTACTTAACAATCAATTATGCCTGCGTGAAGGCCGAAACGATGTCGGTTATTTCGGTAATGCCACAAGACGTAGCGTTTTTACCGATGCAGGTCAGTAGCCGTTATCGCATACGATGATTTTAAGCTAACATTCTGTATTAACTTAGATTATAAGTATTTCACTTAAAAAATGTTACTTCACAATAGCTTTTTTCGCAGCTAATGTAGCTTACTCCCCATTTAGAATTCTGTCAAGTTGTTAAATATAATTGAAGACAGCTAGTACATTACTCCATACTTTTGTAAACCTCTTTCATAAAAACCCCCAGCATATGTTATTTTTTCAACTAACATTTACGGGGTATATAGGAATACCTCATTGTATATTAAAATGTTTATTCATATTTCCAATTTATTAGGAATAAAAGAAACATTCAGATAGCAGTATTTTCTAGTTTCTTTTACTTTAACTATTACATTCGTCATGGATTGCAATCTTCAAATACAAAATACGGTTCATTTTAGGACGAGTGACCTTTAATAAATTTTCAACAATAGTAATTCTAAAACACAATTTTAGTTTTAACAATTAATTTTGATGACATGTACCTTATAATTTTGTAAGTTTTAATTCAATAAATTTAAACTAATGTTACTGAACATTAAAGGTTAAATAAATCCAAACGCAAATCTTTTAATAATAAATCCATTAATGGTAAAAACACCATTATCATTTTAAATTATTCGAATTTTTTTAACCCTCGATTTTGTTGTCAAATGATCGGTGATCGTCTACTTTTTGTTTTCATAGTAGTTCAAATATTTAATCTCCATATTTTTCAAGTAACCTTTTCACCACTCTTTTCTTTTATAAGGGAATTAATCTCATCCCAATGTATCTTTACAGGCAGATGTAGAAAAGCGTTCCTGTAATAACAGGAACGCTTTTCTACTCTTCCCTTATAAAATTCCCACTTTAAAGATTAGTTGCTTTTTCATGAAATTACCAAGTTAAATCATTTAAGAATGTAAGAATATCTTTGTTCACGTCGTTAATGTCGGTGCCTATTGTCATTAAATGTTTAGAGTTCGGATACCCTTTTATTGTTTTTTGATTTGTTGCAACGCTTTGAAAAATCACCTCTGCACTCTCTTTATACAATGGTTCATCTAATTCACCATATAATATACGAATTGGTGAGGTTAAAAGTCTTAGTTTATTCATCGTTGTATTAATTAGCTGTTGGAACTCAATTAATGAATCGATAGACATATTCTGAAGACGTTTCAATTCTAAATTTATTTGCTCTTCATTTTTCCCTTCAAGTTGTTTGTATCCTTTTGCATAATGAAAGACACGCTTTTGGAGAAAAGCCGCTTCCCTATTTGTTGGCACTGACATTGTGACAACACCATTAATCTCCAACTCTTGACCAACTTTTAATGCAAACACACCACCAAGAGAAAGACCAATCACAGCTATTTTTTCAAAACCTTCATCCTTCAACAATTGGTACCCGTTTAGGACATCTTGCCACCAATCTGATGGTCTATATGTGAGAAGTTCTTCTGCTGTTAAACCATGCCCACTATATAATGGCGCGTAGCAAGAATAATTGTTCTTTTGTAAATACTTCCCTAACTTCTTCATATCAATAGTATTGCTAGTAAAAGAATGCAATAGTAAAACGGCCTTCTTTCCACCTTTATAGAAAAAAGGCTTAGGGGGTACTATTTTCATCATTATTTAAAATACCTCACTAACATATTCTTAGCCTTTTAATTAAGTAAATGAACATCGAATTTTTACAATTCCCTTAAAGTATAACATCATGCGTTATTGAACTACACCGCTCCATTAGGATTAACGGTCAGCAAAATATTTATGATTGACGATTTTTAGAAATGTATAAAATCACTTTTTAAAAATACTAATAAATTTATCTTTTCAAACAATCATGTTGCACACACTTTTACTAAAAAATATAGTCTTATATAATTAAGGCCTTTTATTTAAACTTTTATATTAGTAGTAAATAACTGTATTGAAAGGTGTGCTATTGTGGCAAAAGGCTTCAAAATTGAATTACCAAAATTACCATTACATTTAGAAAAAGCGAATTTTCAAGATATTTATTATGAAGAAGAACCATATTTATCAAACTGCATGATCTCTAACACTGTAATTGATAACGAGGATGTCGAAAGACTAATTTTATCAAAAGTTATTTTTAAAAATGTAAGATTCATAAATGTTACTTTTAGAAAAATTGATTTGACTGATGTAATTTTTGAAAACTGTGATTTATCTAATTCCAGCTTTTGTGAAGGCATCATACATCGAGTCAAATTTAAAAACTGTAAAACATTAGGGCTAGATTTTTCAGAATCTAATTTAGGAAACGTTTCTTTTGAAAATTGTATTGCAAATTTATGTAACTTTTCTGAGACTCGTTTAAAACAAGTAATATTCGATAATTCAAATCTACAGGGTGCGAACTATTATGAATGCTCTTTTAATAAGGTAATATTTTCTCAAAGTGATATTAATGATGTTGATTTCTCGCAAACGTCACTACAAGGCATTGATATTAGCACATGTAAATTTGAAAGACTTAATGTTACGTTGGAAAGCTTGAAAGGCTGTGAAGTATCCTCGGAACAAGCGGTTGGATTTGCTTCATTGTTAGGATTAAAGGTTAAAGGTTAAAGCTTAAAACTGATAAAAATTCAATTTACATTTCTTAGCTGTAGCGTGAAACGAGGCCGCGGCTATTTTACACCCGCTGAAAAGTAGCTTAAATTCACATCCATCTGACCAACTATAGAGGTGGGAGACTTCCGCAACAGACGTTGTGCTTTCGCATAAGACAGTTGCTGAAAGAAATTAAATCTAGTTTCTCAGGCTATGAACTATACAAACAACGTCATCACGACATATAAATAGTAATGTAAAGCTAATTTAGCCTTACACCTCCGAATTTTGTTACTGAGGGTCACTCCTATCCCAAGTGACCCTTTTTATAGTTTCTTCCCTCTAGGTGTTCAGTAGGGAAAAAGCCGATTTTCTTTATGAAAGATCGGCATATTGCTTGATTATTTGTTTAAAAAAATTAAAAGTTCTCCTTTTTTATTAGCAAAAACTACAGTCTAAAAATAATATTTATCTGTTATAGTCGGTGATCCTTTTGGAAGTTTAGATAAAAATGGCTTGCATCGTTGTATACTCCAAATTCATATCCTTGCTCCTTATAAAATTTAATGATATCAGGAAGAGCATGGAACGTTTGTGGTTTTTCATGCATCAAAACAACTTCTACATCTTCTGTTGTTTGTCTTTTTACATTTTCTATAATCTGATTTGGATTATCTTTTAATTCCCAATCACGAGAATCAATTGTCCAATCCCACACCATTATTTCAGATTCTGCAATTTGATTGCGAATTTCTTTACTCTCCAATCCTGGTGCAGACCCATACGGTGGACGAACTAGTTTAGGATTTGTACCGGTAATATCATATATAAGCGCTAACGTTTCTTTCATCTCTGGTACGAATTGTCCTTTTTTATATAGCTTATCACTATTATGTGACATACTATGTGCACCAATATAATGTCCCTCTATTACTGCTCGCTTTACACTTTCCTGATAATTTGTATTTTGCAAATTACTTCCTATCATAAAAAATGTTGCCTTAATATTTTGTTCCTTTAATACTTCTAAAAATTGACTTGTTAATGTAGTAGGACCGTCATCAAATGTTAAATAAACAACTTTCTCGACTGGCTTTTTATCAGGGCTTTCTTGCTTCTTTGGTGATGCATCATATAGTTCTTTTTCATGTTGTTGCATATTTGCTGGAATAGAGTTTAACTTTCCAATAAAAAAGAATATGAAAAAAGATATTGCTAGAACAATTCCTAGGGATTTTACTACCTTTATTACATTTATTTTATTCTTTGATTCTTTCATTATTTGTCTATCCTCTCTCTATTAACTATTACTTGTTATAAAGCTGAACCTTTTCTATTAGATTTATTATCTTCAAATGTTTATTACAATAAATAGTCTATTGGAGATAGATAAAGATAACATGCAGATAATATCTAAGTAAGCTAAAGAATAGTATTATTTACACTTATGTCATTACAATTTGTAATCAATACAAACAAAATAAAAATACTATTCTTCCTGGTTATAAAAATTTGAAAGAATAGTATTTTTTATAAATTAGTTAAATAAAAATTTTGCCATTCACTATACTTATTTTCGTTTTCTCCTAGAATTTTGTTGAACTCATTCCTTGGATTAAGGATATCAATCTAATTATTAACTACTTTTATTTATTCCAATTCATTATTTTCCTATCAACTAAGGGATTATGATTTTTAATTCTTTACTTACATCTTGCCTGACTGTGCGTGAGAAAGTGTCAATGTTGCTACAATTGCTATGGTAACTCCTAATGCGCTATCCAGGTAACTGAAGATAGTGATACATCTCGAAAGATTACATTTGGATTCTGAACGATACGTCTTTTCTTTTTATTATCATGGTAGTACAGATCCACTAGCTAACGATCTATTAACACGTTCATTTACTATAGAAAATATTGATTCTTCTAATAGTTAAAACTACCTTATTTTAATTCTTTAATTTACCTCAATCTAATCTGCATTTAATCTTTATCTCCATCTATTAACTTATATTCAGAACGATTTGCAAAACACTTTATATGCAAAGCCTAGACAAGACATAATACGAAAGGAAACTGTCTATGATAAAAAAACTGATTACAATCCCATTGTTAGGAATTACTGTCTTATCGGCTTGCGGAAATCTCGATAGCGAGAAAAAAATCGCTAAATCGGATTATTCTTCCACAATGTTTGAAAAAGAATCCTCCCCTGTGTCTAATATAGATACTTCTACATTTGGATCCGTTTTTAGAACAAGTGTATTTTTAGGAGATTCAATAACAGATGGACTTCATGATCTTGATTTATTGGACGAGGCTAACGTAGTAAGTGCTATTGGGAAATCAATTGGAGATGCTCATAAAGATGTTGAACAAGTAGTTAACCAAAAGCCGAAAAATATATTTATTTTGCTTGGACTATGTAATCTTATCGATACAAAAGAATCTGCTATAACTCAATACTCTCAACTGATTCAAGAAATAAAAGAAAAATTACCTGACACAAAGATAAATATCCTATCGATTACACCCGTTACACCGGAACGTGCACAGAAAGAAATGCGCTATCAAAATATTAATGATTTTAATGAAGGTTTTAAAACGTTAGCGAAAAACGAACGAGTAAATTTCATCGACTTATCTCCGATATTCAAAAATAGTAAAGATCTGTATGTGAAGGACGGTATACATTTTAAGCCTGAATTTTACTCAATTTGGTTGGAGTACTTAAAAAATCAAATGAAATAAACCCTTAAAGGCATACAAAATCGTATTTATTATATAAAACTAATACAAAAGGAAGCGAACTATTGCTACAAGCAACAATTCGCTTCCTTTTTAATTATCACAATACATATTCTCTAAATTGAATTTGCATAATAACAACATTAAATTTTTTTGTTCCTTTCCTTCACTTTGTCTATTCTTTAAATGATTTATATCTTATCTGCATCTTATCTTTATCCAAAAGCATTAATCTATATTTTGTAAACGCCAGATGCTTATGCAAACACTATCGCTTACAAAAAATATGATTTGAGAGGAAGAAAAAGATGTTAAAGAAAGTATGTATTTGTCTAATGATGGGGGCTATTGCACTAACCTCCGCAGCCTGTGCAGATAAGGGAACTGAAAAAACTTCGAATACAGTCACACTAAATACCTCGCATGAAAAAAAACCGGAAGACATATATAAATCTATTTTTAAAAATAGTTTGTTTTTTGGAGATTCTGTTACAGAAGGACTTAATTATCAAGAATTAATCGATGATATAAATGTTATCGCTGACGCAGGTAAAGTTACAGTTATGGCATTAGAGGGGGATGTTGACAAAGTAGTAGAAAGAAACCCTGAACATATTTTTATGAGTTTTGGAATTAATGATTTACTAATGCCAATGGATCTTGAAGGAAACCCTATCGATAATCCAGTCAAGTATTCATTAGATAATTATTCAATACTAATACAAAAAGTAAAAGAAAAGCTTCCTAATGTAAAAATACACATTTTATCTGTAACACCTGTTACGGATAAAGCATTACAGGAGTTTCCACAATATATACACATTGATGAATATAATGCGAAACTTAAAGAGTTAGCAAAAGCTGAAAAAGCAGAATACATTGATCTATCTCCGATTTTTGATAAAAATACAGATTTACATGATGAAGATGGCGTACACTTTAAAGCTAATTATTATACGCAGCTACTCGACCTTGTAAAAATTTCTGTTAAGTAGTGTCCATATTTAAAAATTTACAGTCTAGAGGGACTGTAAATTTTTAAAAAGTAAGTTTAACTATTTAGGAGGTGACGAATCTTGGTATTCAGCAGCTTAATTTTTCTTTTTGTATTTTTACCATTAACAATTCTTTTATATTATATATCCCCTAAGTTTCTTCGGAACTTTGTATTATTTATAGTCAGTCTAATTTTTTACGCCTGGGGTGAACCAGTATATATAGTCATTATGATATTCTCCACCCTATTTGACTATGTGAATGGAGTACTTATAGACAAATATAGAAGTCGCAAGGGTATTACAAAAGCTATATTCATTAACTCAATCATAATAAATTTAGGATTACTTGGATTCTTCAAATATTATGGTTTCGTAGTGGACAACATCAATACCCTTTTCAACTTAAATATTCACGTTGAGACTCTCCCTCTTCCAATAGGAATCTCTTTCTATACATTCCAAACGATGTCTTATGTGATAGACGTATATTTAGGTAAAGTACATGCACAAAGAAATATTATTTCTTTCGGTACTTATGTAACAATGTTCCCACAACTTGTCGCAGGGCCTATTGTAAAATACAGCGATATTGATAAACAATTACAAGATAGAAAAGTAACATTAGATCGTTTTGGCGAAGGAATGGAGCTATTTATTAGAGGTCTTGCACTAAAAGTACTATTAGCTAATAATATAGGACTTCTTTGGACGAGTGTTAAATCAACCTCTATGTCAGACCTAACTATTTTAACAGCATGGATTGGGATTATTGCATTTGCCTTCCAAATTTATTTTGATTTTAGAGGATACTCGGCTATGGCTCAAGGTTTAGGGAAAATGTTTGGTTTTGATTTTCCAGAAAACTTTAACTATCCCTATATATCGAGAAGTGTCACCGAGTTTTGGCGTAGATGGCACATTTCACTAGGCTCTTGGTTTAGAGAGTATGTATACATCCCTCTTGGGGGAAATCGGGCAGGACTACTCAAACAGCTTAGAAATTTGTTAATAGTATGGTTCTTAACAGGATTATGGCATGGAGCTAGCTGGAATTTTGTTGTTTGGGGGCTGTACTTCGGATTATTTGTAACACTAGAAAAGCTATTTCTTTTAAAATGGCTTAAAAATAGAATGCGTATTATTGCACATGTGTACACACTTATTATCGTATTAATTGGATGGGTATTTTTTGAATTTGATAACTTATCAGTAGCAATTAGTTTCATCGGAACAATGTTTGGCTTTAATCAAACTGCTTTCTTGGATAATAATACACTCTATTATCTATCAACTAATTTTATGCTATTTTGCATCTTAACTATTTGTTCAACACCATTCCCCAAAAAGGCACTTGTTTATATAAGAGAACAATTGAAATTGCCAGGCGCTATTTGCATGCCAATCTTTTATGTAATATTAGTAGTTCTTTCAACTGCATATTTAGTAAACGACACTTATAACCCATTCCTATATTTTAGATTTTAATTTTTATCTATATCATATTTAGTTGAAAGAGGTGAGTTATTTGAATACTTATGAAAAAATATACAAACGTATAATGGCATGTTTGTTGTCACTGTTTATAGGTGGAATGTTCACTATTAATTTATTAACTCCAAACAAATCATTTTCAGATTCAGAGAATAGAAACTTAGAACAGTTACCCGCGTTCTCTATTCAAAATCTTTTAGATAAAAAATTCACTCCTAACTATGAAAAATATATTTCTGACCAGTTTGCATATAGAGATTTTTGGATCAGCATGAAATCTGATATAGATCGAACAATCGGTAAAAAAGAAAATAACGGAGTGTATATCGGTAAGAATGGTTTTTTATTTCAAAAATTTAACAAACCTGAAGATCAAGATGTGAAAAGTAAAATTGAAGCAATCAATAATTTTCATCTTGCAAATCCAAATGTGCAAAAACACGTAATGTTGGTACCTACGGCAATTAGTATTTTAGAAAATAAACTTCCTAATTATGTTTCGCGTGTTGATGAGGTTACGTATATTGATAAAGTAAAGAAATCCTTGAATAAGGAAATTAATTTTATTGATGTATACCCAATATTGAGTTCAAAAAAGAATGAATATATATTTTATAAAACCGATCATCATTGGACTACTAAAGGCGCATATTATGCCTACCTAGAGTTGAGTAAAAATATGAAATTTACTCCTATCCAAAAAGGGTCATTCAACATAAAAAAAATTACGAATAGTTTCTATGGTTCACTATATTCAAAAGCAGGTTTTAGACATATAGATCCGGATAGCATTGAAATATACGAGCCTAAGGAAGCTATCAAATACAAAGTGGAGTATGTCGATGAAGCGAAAACCTCTCAATCCCTTTATGAGATGAATAACATTAAGAAAAAAGATAAATATACTGTCTTTTTCAACGGAAATCATCCATTCGTGAAGATAACAACTGAAAATACGAATGGAAAAAAATTATTAATTGTAAAAGATTCTTATGCAAATGCCTTACTTCCCTTTTTACTATCACATTTTAGTGAAATTCATATAATTGATCTTAGATACTATACCGATAACCTAAATATGTTCATACAAAAAAACAAAATCGAAGAAATGCTACTGCTTTACAATGCAAATACTTTCTTTGAGGATTCATCTATAACTGATTTAAACGACAAGGAGAATTAAACCTATGAGAAATATAATAAAATCTTTTAATATAAAATCTGTTATTACTATTTTTGCTTGCACAATTACACTAGTAGTTTTAAGTGGTTGTTCTGGAAAACAAGAAACATCTGATAACCCTTCCGCTATAGAAATAGGAAAACAAATAAAACAAACTACAAATATAGAAGAAATGAAAGAAGGAGATCATAAAAAACTTCAAAAGTTATATAACATAAATGCTGATGAAGTGGACAGTTTTGTTCTTTTTACTGCCCCTACAAACATTAATGCTGATGAAATAACTGTGATTAAAGTAAAAGATATGAAAAATGTAGACACCATGAAAGAGAAAATTTCAAATAGAATCGAAAAAAAATCAAAAAGTTTTAAAGACTATTTACCAGAAGAATATTTCCTAATAGAAAAACATGTCTTGAAAACAAAAGATAGCTATATTCTCTTAGCAATTTCAAAAGACTCTGATGAAATAGAAAAAACATTTGATAAAGCCCTTAAATAACTAAAATAGAGAGTGTTCCCCACTCTCTATTTTATTGTATTAAACTACAACGAATGTATTTAAATGCTTATACGTTTCCTTCTTTACTATACTTCCCTAACCACGATCTACTTTTAATGGTATATCTTCTATCCATCATTATCAAAGGCGTAGATTTGTAATAAAGTTTGATTAAAATAACTTTATCAATCTTTATTTGAGAACAATCTAAAGAGCATGTTTTGAAAAAAGATTGATCAAAACATGCTCTTATTTAATATGGAAGATTAAATTTTTTTATTAAAAGTTTGATTATTTTTGAAACCCTTATTGCACTAAAGCACCTCGTTATTGCAATAAGAAACTTAGGATAGGAGGTGATAATAATAATAGAGCAATTGAAATCAGCCATTTTGTCAATGTTTTTGAGAGTTTGTCATTAACATCTCCTTTATACCATCCACTAAATTGTAGTTTATTTCGATATAATACAGTAAATAGAATTAAAATTGAGATTACCATCATGATTCCATAAGTATTCGAATATTTCATCCCTAATTTTCGGTAGATATAAACAATAATATTGCCTGAAATCAAATAAAAGATTATGAGTAAAAAAACATTCTTATGAAATCTAATAGTACCCTCACTACATTCACTCTCCAAGCTTTTATTTAATATTTATTTTACCACATATATCCACATTGTGTTTGACTATCCTGTTCCGTTCGTTTCAGTAGAAAAAGGCTCTACTCCTTATTGAAGTAAAGCCCCGTTGCCCGTTCACTTAACGATTCACTGTATGAGTTATAAATGAAGTGAACTGCAAATTTAAAAATTATCAATCGAAAAATTTAGAGACTCTTATTATTTCTTCAGTGGGCGTCAGTGTCGCTTCAGCAATACTCTTGCTACTGTTGGCTAAGTATTGCTTAATCAAGTGGTAACCAATCGTATAACCAGCATTCGCTGATAAACCAACAGGACTGTACCCTTGCTTCTTTGCAACCTCATCACCAAACATATAAGCTGAAACTTCTCCAAAACCTTTAGTCTTTCGTCCTTCTTTTATCACTTCGATTGAGTACTCCATCTCTTCTTTATCAAAATCCTCAATCCAAGGTCCTATCAATTCTTTCCCATACATTTCTTCAGCAAAACATTCGGCTAAGCCTTCCAATACTAAATATTCTTCTACAGTCACGTCACCATGATTAAATGGTTCAAATGTAAAACGTACATTATGATTAAACTCGTGTGCTAAAGCTGATTTTAATCGTTTCTTATTAAAGTCATTTGGAATAACCATTAGTATAATAAATCCTGGTATACCACCAAAACCTGAATATCCTTTATTTACTTTCATTTCTTGACTATCTTCATCCCCTAAAAGAATATTTACATAGATTTCTTCTAGTGGAATAGAATAACCAATCTTTTCAAATTCATCAATTCCTTTTGAAATCACTTCCTGATAGTCTTCAAAGATCTTAGACTCTATAAGTTCTGGCAAATTATCCTTAACCTGTTGAATAGATTTTCTTGGAGTCCAAATCCCTAACATCGCTGAAGCCATAATAATATCGTATCCATTAGATTGCGTTGCTTTTAACGGTACATTTAGATAATTCCACATTGCTTTCATTGGTTGCATCAATTCATATCGGAATGAGTCCTCATTACCATTTCCTACTAAACACTTATCATAGAATTCTAAGCTATTGATTAAGTTGATTTTTATTATTTCCACGTTATCTCCTCCTTTTCTAATAGCCTAATCATTTACGCAACGTCAATGTAAAGCTTTTAATGCTTTATATTAATCACTATTGTTAAATGAAAAACAAACATCTTCTTCAACTAAGAGTCCTGTTAGTTAATTCAACATACAAAAAATACAATTCCCTCTGATTAAATAATAAAGAAAGAATTGTATTTTCAATTTATTTTTTTGTTAACTAGTAAGATACTCAATAATGCCATCAGCAATACCTTGTTGTGTTTTAGCTTGAAATTCTGCTGAATTCATTCTTCTTTCATCATCCTCATTCGATGTAAATCCTAACTCAATTAAAATTGCTGGTGAAGAATTTTCCCTTAAAACAAGAAAATCACTACCTTGAACACCTCTATCGCGAGTATCTATCTTTTTACTAAAAATAGATCTTTGTATGATTTTAGCTAATTGCTTGTCTTTTCTTTTATTAACTCCAAAATGAGTTGTTATTCCTTTTACATTTGTATCCTCAAAAGCATCATGATGAATGCTAATATATAGATCTGCTGAATGGTCATTGGCTACTTTGACACGTGCTTGTAATTCTTCTTTTTGATCCGTTTCTGGAAGTAAACTAGTATCCTCTTCACGTGTTAAAATAACTTTTGCATCCGTTCTACCTTCTATCTCTTTTTTTATATTTTGAGCTACTTTTAAATTTAGGTCTTTTTCAATTGTTCCTAGGAGCTTTCCTGTAGTCCCTCTATCTCTTCCACCATGCTCAGGATCAATGACATTCTTTTTTCCACTCAAGCGGAAATCTTCTTTTGGTATATTTTTCTGTCCTTTAGCACTTACTAAACTATAGCCTGTGCCTACTATTAACATAATAATTATAAACAATATCGCTCTTTTGTTCATTTCAACTATCTCCTATCAGCTTTCAACTCATTTTCTAATGAAAATATTAATGAATACTGATAAAGATAAAATGCAGATAAGATCGATTTTGTTTAAAATTAAAAACGTGTAGAACTTAAATCTACACGTTTTTATTTAAATAGAAATAAAATAATACGCCATCTTCAGTATTTGATACACCATATTGTACGCCATGTAATTCTAAAATATTTTTAGAAATAGCAAGCCCTAATCCTGTCCCACCTTTGGAACGTTTACGGGAGGTATCCCCCCTATAAAAACGATCCCATATTTTCTCTAAATGTTCTGGAGCGATATGTGCCCCTTTATTTTCTACACATACCTTTACGCGTTCTTCTTCTTCAATAGTTGAAATAATAATATTTTCGTTTTCTGGCGTATAACGAATAGCATTGGTAATAAAGTTCGTAATTACTTGTTCAATTCTATTTTGATTTGCAACTACTTCAATTTTAGAAAGATATTTATGGACATGTAATTGCTTATTAGTTATGTCTAAAGCTACTTGCTCGTATATATATTCTATAATCTCATCAATAAAGAAAATATCCATTTCCATCTTATACGTACCGGACTCAAATTTTGCTAGCTCCAGCATATCAATGATAAGCGTATCCATTTTATCTACTTCTTTTGACATTGCCTTAAAGTAATAATCTTTTTTATTACTAGCGACCCCGTCTTCCAAAATTGAAATACAGCTTTTCATAATACTTAAAGGCGTTTTTAATTCATGTGAAACGCCGGAAATAAACTCTTTACGTGTATTTTCTAATTGTTTCTCTTTCTCTATATCTTCCTGTAGCTGAATAATATACGAATTCAAAGTTTTTGAAAGCGTATTAATATTGTGCGATAAACTGCCAATTTCGTCTTTCGTAGTAATAGGTATCATTTCCGAAAAATCTAAATCCGCGATTTTTTTGGTCGTATTATTTATTTGTAACAATGGTTTAGCAATTTTTTTGGAGTAGTAGAATGATACTAAAACTATAAGAAGCAATACAAATATAATTAAATATACATAATAATCTTGTATCATCTGAACGGCTTCATCTACTGGTTGTAATGATGTCATAGCAAAAATATAATTTGTTTTACCATTTGAATCTTTTATAGGTTTAATTATTAGTTTATATTTAACACCATTCTCTTCATAATCCATTATTTCTGTAGAATCAAAATTAGTATTAGTATGATTTTCATTCATCATTAAATTCACTTGAAATTGTTTTATCCTGTTGATCAACACACGATTGGCATAAATAAAATTTGTCCCTACGATCCCCTGTGGGAGTTGTACTTTCTTAATACTACCTACTACATATATTTGTGAGTTTGTTTTTGGTATAGGTTCTGCAGTTTGTTTTCCATATAACATTTCTGATAGTTGCTTATTCTCTAAAGCAACATTACCATTTTCAACTGTTAAAATTGCAGGAACTATTGTTTCACCTTTTTGTATGCCATCAATAGTAATTCGATTGCCCTGCTCTAAAAGAAAAGCCGTTCGATGTATATCTTCTACATCGATAAAACTATACAGTGGGATATGAATGACACGATTAGAAAAATTCTTGTTTTTAGAAGGATCTAATTGTATTTCTAATGAAAAATCATTTGCAGTTTTAATATTTCCTACACTATCTAACGTTGTAATCCATGATGTATTTTCTTGGTAGAAATTTTGTTCCAGCTCTTGAATTGTTTTTAAATCATTCTCGGCCTTTACATATTCTTTTTCAAAAGACTCAATACTTGTTTTAATTTCATTGACCTTTCTGTTAGCATAATATTGCTTAAAAAAAAGGGTTTGTCCAATAAAAATAGTAACTAAAATAAGTGTACATAATGCTGTTGTTAGCAAAAATAATTTGAATACAATCCCTTTTTTCATACATTCCCCTCAAATTTATATCCAGCCCTGACAACAGTTACAATACAAGTTGCTTTATGTCCTAATTTATGACGTAAATTACGAATATGACTGTTGACTGTACGATCATCCCCAGCAAATTCATAACCCCAAATTTTAATTATTATTTGTTCTCTCGTAATAATAATCCCTTGATTCTGCATTAAATACGTTAATATTTCAAATTCGGTATGTGTTAGAGTTATAGTTTCTCCATCTACAGTTACTGCACGTGAGGGAAAATGTACATAGATGCCACTACTGGATAATGTATCTTCATTTGATTCAATTGCTGAAGAATTTCGACTTTCAATTAATCGTTTCGCTCTTGCTAATAAAATTGGTGGACTATAAGGCTTCGTAACATAATCATCTGCCCCTAGCTCAAAACCAAGTAATGTATCATCTTCATCTACACGCGCTGTCAACATAATGATGGGTACATTAGATGTTTTACGAATCCTTCTACAAACAGACCATCCATCTAACTCTGGCAGCATAATATCTAAAATAATTAAATGTACTTCATGTTCTTCAAATATCGTTAAAGCTTCTTTTCCATCTGCTGCTTCTAACACATCGTAACCTTCATTTAATAAATAATCTTTAACGATTTCACGTAAAATATCTTCGTCTTCTACAATTAAAATTGTTTTTTGCATTATTTGCTCCAATCTTTCTCTTATAATTACATTGTTTTCCATTTCTATACTTTTCAATTCATAAATTTCACTATGTTTTTCTTTTAATTTCATTGTATCAAAATGAGATATAGATAAAATGAATTTAATTTTTAGAAAAATACTCTTTTCCATATTATTTTTAAAATTCTTTTGAAATTCGCAATAAGAATAAGAATGTTTTCCTTAAACAATTAAACAATTAGAGGTATATCGTTATGTAAAAAATGTCCATATAACAATCTACTATGACACTTTTAGTGGTCTCTTGCCTGTAACGTTTTACTCATTGAACAAAGGCTTGGGAATTACATCTAATGGTTATGAAGATACTTCACTTTTCCATCAGACCTCCCCAGAAAAGCGTATACACTTTCACACCATCTCTCCGCCTCATTTACTCGATATTGGATTTGCATGCCAGGCGTATAAAAAAACAAGCACCCAATAAAATTGGTCGCTTGTTTTTTGTACCCCTACATTTAAAATGGCAATAACATTTAGTTAATGAAATCTTGAGGAATACATTCACGAACACCAGAATTTCTCAAGGAGTTAAATAAAGCTGCACCGATTCTTAATAAAACATTGTTATCAGTACCATTTTCTAAATCATAAATTACGTAATATGCATTATCAACTGTAAAAATACATTTTCGTTCTAATTTAAATCCAGGTGGTACAGTTGGAAGATTAATAACTGGTCGAATCACAGGTGTATCTCCTTCATCTCTAATAAAATTGAAAGTTTGTTGGTCAATCTCATAGATATTAACCGGATCAATCTCCACACCTTGTTCTGGAATTGTAATTTCATCTTCAACTAATAGGAAAAAGCGTTCGTTTCGAAAATTGAAAAGACTTCTCGCTCCAATTTCAAATGATGCCATTTTATATTCACCTCCTCTTCATATATTAAGTTTATTCATATCGAATAAAGTTGCTTAGACAAAAAGGAAGGTGGAGTAAAGAGTAGAAATTATTATATTTTCAATACTTATAATACTCATGGTTGTTCGTCCGATTTTATCTCAGGAATTATTGTTACGAGCGATGGAAGATACATAGAACCTACATGAAATCCTATAACAATTCCAATCTCTGATAAACCGTGTATGTACTAGTATCTCTTTTGAAAAGAATTAATAAAGTTATTTAATTTTACTCAAAAAGATAAGAGCCTTGCTACAAATTATAAGTAGCAAAGCTCTTTATGTTGTTTCATTTACATTATCCCTAAAAAAATGTTCGAGTTTTGGGATAGTTTGTGTTGCTAATTTTAATTTTCTTTAATATTGTGCCAAACACCATTCTTTAGTTTCTTGATCGGCAAAGGATGCTTCTACACTATTTAAATAAATTAGTCGATAATCTTCTTCAGTTAGATTAAATTCATTGTCAACTAAATAAATTTCTTTTTCCATTGTAGTATCAGATACTGTTCTGTTATCCGTATTAAATGTCACTTTTATTCCATCTTTATGAAACTTATAAATCGGATGTTCTGAATAATTATGAACAGCTTTCGTCTGGACATTACTTGTTGGACACATTTCAAGCACTACCTGTCTTTCTTTCACAATCTTATAAGCCTCGGCACAATCTTTAATAAATACTCCGTGTCCTATTCTTTCAGCACCTAGCAGTTCAACAGCATCTAGAACGTTTTTACCAATTCCTGTTTCACCGGCATGAATAGTAACTCTGTAGCCATATTTTTTAGCTAATGCAATTGGATCTACGAATTTTTCACAAAAGCCTTCTTCTTCGGATGCACATAGGTCGATTGCCACCACACCGTTTCCTAGGAACTTTTTCCCCTTTTCAACTACTTCAAATGCGCTTTCTACAGACATTGTCCTCATGCAAGACAAGATTATATTTCCTTTTATTTCGTAGCAGCTTTCGGCGTCCCTCATTCCCTCTATAACAGATTGAATAACTTCTTCAACATCAAGACCTTGTAATATATGAAGTAACGGGGCAAATCTAACTTCTAAATATTTCACATTTTCTCTTGTTGCATCCTCAAATAGCTCAAAAGTAATTCTTCTTAGGTTCTCCTTGGACTGCATGACCAAATTAGGAAGAGAAAATCTTTTTAAATACTCATCAAGGGATTCACATTCTAACGGAGCAATCAGCTCCTTTTGCAGTTCATCCTTATCAAAAGAGGGTAACTGAATACCTTCCTTCTGTGCAATATCAATAATAGTTTCACCCCTTAGGCTTCCATCCAAATGACAGTGAAGTTCAATTTTGGGTAATGCTAAAAAGTTCATTTTTGACCTCCTGAAATAAATTTTTAGATTAAAATACAAAAAAATTCCTGACTACAAAGAAAATACAAGTTTTGTACTTTCTTCGTAATCAGGAATTTCGGTTCCTGGTAGAGACCCCCAAACCATATTATTGGGGTTATACGGAATTTTATTTTTTTAAATGATAATAAAAAAATATTAGATTGTCAATATGGTTCTTAACCTTTTGTTTAATGTAACATCATATCTTACAATAACGAATTCCCAGCAAGGAACCTTATTTAGGATTTTAAGTTATCAACGAACATCGACATTACGATTAGTACCTAAGGCAAATTACGGTTTATGGTACATTAAAATCCTTCATTAAAAAATGTCTGCTTTAGGTCATTAGCAGACATTTGGTGACTCGTGTGTTAAAGGTAGTACTTTACCTATTGACTTTTAATGTTGTTTTTTATTGCTAAATCATTTTAAGCTTAACAAGTCATAAATGTAATTTCATTTAAATCTATTGCAACCTGTTGGCCACTAGGTAGGAAGCCACCTAAACTTTTTTCATCAATAGAAGTCACAAATACATTTAAAGTTCTTCCATCTCTTAACTTCATATTAGCCCATTTTTGAATACATCCACCAGTTTGTTGTGGTGGAGGATATGGTGGGTATGGTGGATATTGTGGTGGATACTGCGGTGGAAATGGTGGGTACTGAGGCGGATATGGTGGAAATGGTGGGTACGGTTGTGGTTGTATTGAGCCAGGACTTATAAATGGTTGCGGCTGTATTGAACCTGGACTTATAAATGGTTGTGGCTGTATTGAACCTGGACTTATTTGACGTGGCTGTGGTTGGGTTGAACCCGGACTTCGCCGAAATGGTTGAGTCATGAACACACACTCCCTTATTTACCTAAATTTTTTCATCTAAATTAACTTATGTAAAATATCTAGATATGTATCCGCTATTATCTCTATTGCAATCTTAAATACCTCTAGATTGTTTTATTTTAAGGGCTATTAACTATTTTAGCCTCTTTTATCGTGCTTGTATGATACAACAAAAACAATCGTTCCGTCCTTCGGCATTTTTACTTTGTTATCGCCACTCACAACGGTAAAATTGACGCACACTCCCTTCTCATCATACACCGCGAATGAACTCTTTGATGACAACACCACGGTCATCGTTTTCCCTGCTATCGCTTGCGGGATCGTAAACCATCTCGCATGCCCGTTTGCTTGCAGCTAATTTTGGATGATTGGCCTGCATCCAGCGGTTTTACGTTGGATTCACTTACGTATAAATATCCGGACATCTCCATATATTCATCGCCGCCTTCTGTATAGAAACGGGCTTCCGTCGTATCACGGCCTGTCATCACAAGGATCTGGAGCTGATGCGCAGCCGAATTTGGGCCTGTAATTTATCTGCCGTCCCAATAGCCCTCTAGACCTTCATTGCGATTAATTTGTGTTGTAAGCGCTACTGGCTATATCGAGTAACATAATCCATCATTATCAGTAGTAACAAAAAGGCTTACCCCTTTTTTAACAAGAAGTAAACCTTTTTATTTACTTATTAAATAAACGACTCCACAAAAATTTTTTATTCTATTTATTTGGCATCGATTCTCAGATATCCGGTTAAACCTCCGTAAACAATATCACCATCTGGCAAAACCTGAATCAAGGAATAAGCTCCATTATATGCTTGACTGTCTCCTAAAATTAGACGCGTTTTAACCTTCCCCGTATCCCAGTCGAGTCCAGTAATCTCCCAAGCCCCATCAACATAACCATTGAAATAAGCTTGATTACTACCCGCACTTACCATAGGTACTACCGATGGAGAACTCACATTTGGATTCGCCCATGCTCTTTTCCACTCATGCGTCTTAAAATCCCACTCAAATTTTTCAACACCTTTTGGCCCTGGTCGTGTCACCCCAGAAACAACAACGTTTTCAAGCTTTGTCGGAAGTTTATCAGGAAGACTGTTATTGACTACAAAAGCACCATACCCCAATATAGCCACCGATTGCTCTGACTGTGCTTCTTTCAAATTATTTTGGCCGAAGTTCACTTTCATCTGTCCCGCAATACGACGAGACTTTGTTCCAGACTGCTGCTTAAAGTCTGTTGGAATTTCATCACGCCAAAAAGCAACAATGTTCATTACTTTGGAACCATCTGTGATGACGACAAGTTTATCTTTGTCATCCCCAAACCCCATAAGAGTCGGAGTAGATCCTGACCCTACATCAAGTTTTATACCACCTGCTGCTTCTCCCACTTCATACTCTGATTTCCAGGCCCCATCCTTTGGATTATCACTGAGCTTCTTACCATTCCAAACAAATTTGTGCATATATTTACTGGATACCACGTAAATACCGCCTTTTTCATCAAGAGAAAAGGAGTTTGAAATAGTTTCCCCACTCAGCTTAATATACTGTACTTGCTCTTTGAAATAACGATCAATAACCCCAACTACACCGCCTCCTGTTACAAAGACCACTTTGCCGTCATAAGTAAGATTCAATCCTAACAATGCATCTGACAATTTCATGTTTGGATTTAATAACTCCTTTGGCAGTGTAAATTTCCGTTTTAATTCAATTTCCGAAAATGGATCATACGAATGTTTGTCTCCAAAAACCATAATGCTATCATTCACAACGGTATAAAAATTCCCTTCATAATCCATCATCGGATACACCCCAGCACGAACAGCAATATCTTCCGCGTATTTAGGGAAGTTCTTATTGATGTAAGCCAATAACTCGTTCTCACTTTCGAAACTATCTAGCTTATCCGTTACTGCATCAGCATCTTGGGGCGATAAATAAGACTGACCAGGAATTTTAAACTCGGAAATTAATTCAAATTGCTCATCATCAATCAGAACTTTGGCAATACGATTATTGTTTGCCAACCAAATAGTCTGTTCTCCTGTAGGATATACCGGACCACTTACATAGCAGATATTGATTAAACCTCCAGGAATGCGCTGAATCTTTTTTTTAGGAATTTTCTTAATTCCAGAAGGAGCTGGAACCACAGTTGAATCCGTTTGGGCAGGATCCCAATGAGAGAGCCCAGATAGTCCATCTACTAAGAAGGGATTCTTCGGAGGTCTATTCGGTATATTGATATGGCTTAATGAACTTGTTTCTCTTTCTTGATTCATGCTCTCAATACTTTCTTTCATAATAGGAACAGTATTTGTTTCCGCCTTGATAGGACATGCAATAGTAGACAATACCAATAGTATACTGATTAAGAAAAGAAATTGTTTCATTTACTTAATAACCTTAAACAGGTGATACAAGAATTTATTCTCCGATAGCGTAATAGTCTCTGCCGGAATTCGATATATCACACCACCGGTATCCAAAACTACAGTTCGAAAAACTTTCAGTTGCATTGTGTTGTGAAAATTCATTTAGTAATCCAACTTTCTCTATACGTGTTTTAATTATATTTACTACATCTTTAAGAATTTACAATCGTTCATTTCCATATACATCAAATTGGAACAACCAACCCCTTTTACAAAATGATTATCAACAGAAAATAATGTATGTTCCATATACCCGTACGAACGTTCTATTTCGAAAGTGGGAAAATCATAAAAAAAAGACTGCTCATTTTTCCAGCTCCTAATTTTCCCATCTAGCACTTTTCATGTGTTCGTGTTTTATCTTGCGGTTTTAAAAATTTTGGACGTTGACTATATCCTTTTTGAGATTGACGCACCAAGGATGTTTTTATATCAGCCCAAACCAAATCTGCGAAAATAGTTAAGTAGGGAACACCGTATACCCGTACGTTTGCTAAATAAAGAAAAATGAAGAACATTGATATAAAAAAACCGAACAAGCCAAAAATAGCAGATCCAAATATAATTAAAAACCTTAAAATACCTGCCCCTGCTATAAAGGATTGATTAACTAATGTAAAACCTGCAATGCTTGAAATAGCAAAAACTATAAGCATTGGAGCAGATGTTAATCCAACTTTAACCGCTGCATTACCAATTATTAATCCTCCTACAATACTTAGTGTCCCCACGATAATAGATGGAAGACGAAGATTTGCTTCATAAAACAATTCAAACATTAATAGCATTAGAAACATTTCTAGAGCGACTGGCAATACATTTCCTGTTCTCGATTCTACTAACGACGCTAATAAATATACAGGTATTTGCTCTTGATGAAATGTCGATATAGCAATCCAAAATCCCGGTAAAAATATACTAATAAAAATACCTACTAAACGCATTAATCGTTCTACAGAATTTACAATAATGGGATACTCATAATCCTCACTTGTTTTAAAAAGTAATGTTATGTTAATTGGTACAATTATGGCATACGATACTCCATCAACCAATATAATAACTCGTCCTCTCATTAAAGCTTGCAATGCATAATCAGGACGACCTGTATAATCATGTTTAGGTATAATTTTTGTTCCTTTTCCCATTTCCCCCATCAGTACATCACCACTAAACACAATATCTGTGTCTATTTGTTTTAGCTCTTTCTTAATTACATTCACTATTTCTTTATTTGTTATATCGTGCATATAAAGCAACGATACTTTTGTTTTAGAACGCCTTCCAATTTCAAAATTCTCTACACTAAATGAATTGGTGGGTAATCTTTTACGTATTAGAGCGATGTTGATTAAAATATCTTCAATAAAATTGTCTCTCGGTCCTTTTAAAACTGATTCCATTAGGGTTTCTTCTGGATTTCGATTTGGTTTTTTTGAAATATTACTTGAGAAAAGTATGTTTTCTTCTTCGAAATACAACAGTACATTCCCTGTATAAACCAGCGTAATAGCATCGGATTTTTTTTTTACTTTTTGCAATTTAGGTATATGCAAATCGTTCATTATTTTTATTTCTAATAATTCTGTAGATAAACCAGATAATAAGGATTGAACTCTAGTAACAACAACACCATTTAATAACTGTTCGTCAATCATTGAATCACATGTGATAAAATGTACTTTATGTTGAAAAAAGTTATATGTTTGAAAAATCACATCAGCGGAAAATTTAAATAGTTCTTTCAACGATTTTAAATTCTTTATTTGTTCCATTGAATATCTTTTCCCCTACTTAAGGTCAATTTGAGGAATTGTTTTAATGTCAAAAAAGCTTTTTCCACCAGATTCCTCTAATTCATAGCAATTGTTTTTTTGAATACATTATTATTTCGAAGAATTACTCGATGAAGAGTTAATGGCTGTATTTTGTAATGATTGATTCATTTGTTGTGAAGATTCGTTTACTTGTTGTTGAGGTTGCTTCGATTGTTGTGAAGATTGGTTCATTTGTTGTAAAGGCTGAAACTTTTGCTGCGATGATTGTGCCATTTGTTGCATTGGCTGCATCATTTGTTGAGTATTCTGTAGATTTAATTTGTTCGAAATATTTTTTGTGAACTGTTGAAGAGTACCCTTTTGAAATCCTCTAGCTACACTCAAAATAACAGCACCAATTACACCCCATTTAAGATATCTCACTTATAGAAACCTCCTTCCTTATTTTTAAAACAAATTTAGTATTGGAAATTAGGTTAATATTATACTGAACATTTTTTTATTATTATCATTTTGGTACTTTTACCAATTGAGGCAAAGTACTAAAACATATCCCTACATAAAAAAAGTTGCTCCATGTATTCAAAATGTGTCAATTATATTTCCTTCATCTACGCCTCAAGTTATTATTGCAAAACGCTATCCCTATTACAAATTAGCATTCCTACAAATTTTTTCTGTAGCTTCTGAACACGCTGCGGTCTTTTAAATGTACTTTTGTATCCAAAACTGAATATTTAATCATTGTCAATGCTTACAATTTTATAACGACTAATTAGATTTAAAAATTATCAAGGAATGAACATATGAACAAATAACTAATGAATTACTCGAAGCGGGATATAAAATCGAGGTAATTATTGCAGCCTTTAATGAGGTAATTAAGACATCTAATTAAACAGAAGCAGTTAAAACAAATAGCTAATTACATAGTTATTTGTTTTTATTAAGAGGAAAAGGTTCTTTTGATTTACATTACGGAGTACCGTATGCCAACAAAAGAACCTTAAATTAAGTTGTTTTTTTAATAGAGTTTTATAATAATTTTTGTATCATCTAATTTATCTCAAGCTCTTCTTGACCAAATTACAATGGGGATAAGTACTAACGATAAAAGCCCCCCTGCTAAAGATAATACCGCATAACTTGCATTAGCCACTACCATGCCTGAGAGAGCACCACCAGAAGCTCCTGCTAATGCAACTAAAACATCGATTTTCCCTTGCGTTTTTGCACGTGTCGAAGGCTCTGTCGAATCTACTATTTGTGCAGTACCACTTATTAAGCCAAAGTTCCACCCTAACCCAAGTAAAGATAGAGCAATGATTAATAGAAGCATAGAATCGCTTGGTGCGAACGCCGCCAATAAGCCAGCAAATAACAGCGTCACTCCGGAAGCAATACTCATGGCAGTCCGCCCGATTTTATCAACAAGAATACCTGTTACGAGCGATGGAAGATACATAGAACCTACATGAAACCCTATAACAAGTCCAACCTCCGATAAACCATGGCCATGATGTTTCATATGTACGGGTGTCATTGTCATAATAGCAACCATTACAATTTGCGTAAGTACCATCACCGTTGCACCGACTGTAAGACCTCTTTTATTGTGAGCTTTTTTATTTAAGGATTCTGACTTATTTCCATGCTCATTTTCTTGTTTGTGCGCTTCAAGCAGTTTCGCTATTTCTAATGGATCCGGACGCAACATAATAAAAAGGACCAGACCTGCTAGGATATATGCTGTTGCTGATAAGATAAATGGACCCGCAAGAGCCGGCACACCAATAGAAACTGCAAATTCACCCATAATATTTACTAAATTTGGCCCTGCCACAGCTCCGAATGTTGTCATCACCATTGTTGTGCTAATAGCAGTTGCTCGTTGTTTATTATTGGCTAAATCTGTCCCTGCATAGCGGGCTTGTAAATTTGTTGCAGTTCCTGCGCCATAGATTAGTAGAGAAGCGAATAATAAAATGACACTATTTATCATGGCAGCAATCACTACACCAATTGCACCGAGTCCTCCGACAATAAAACCTGTCGATAACCCTGTACGACGCCCATAACGTTGAGATAGTTTCCCTACAATTAAAGCTGTCCCCGCCGAACCTAAAGTTAATAAAGCGGAAGGTACCCCTGCATAAGCATCCGTTCCTAACATTTGTTGAGCTAAAAGAGCCCCTACTGTAATACCTGCTGCAAGCCCTGCCCCACCAAAAACTTGTGAGAGACTAACAACGAATAACACTCGCCTATATAAGCTCTTTAGCTTATCGGGTGATTCTATATAAGTCTCTATCGGGTCTTGTGTTTTTCCAAACATCTTTCAATACCTTCTTTCTACTTATCTTAATGATTAAAACATAACCATTTTGTCAGCCCATTCGACAACTTCAACAAAATCATTCATTGCAGAGATTGGACAAGTAGATGTTTTATCAAGAGATCGCAATACTATTTAGAATTCTAATATAAATATCATCTATTACTTTTTCCTTCAACAAACCTGTCCTCGTTAGTCATAAAAGTAAGAAAGCAGAAGTACCGTCCATAGACCGCATCCTAAATATTACTATGTAAAATGTATATAAAACTTAATAAGAAGATAGAACTGTCAAAGTAGAATACAGATTTGACAGTTCCTTTTTAATTAATACGCCTGCATCACAACATTCTTTTTCTTTGAATATAGTAAAAAAGTGATCGTTAAACTTAAGCTGATTATACCAAAAACTAGTCCCAATCCACTTAAACCAACTAAATCTAGCATCATACCTGTTGACAATAAGACGACCTGAAAGATGACAGAATCAATCATATTACGGAATGAGAAAAATCGGCCATGAAAATCTTTTGGCACTTGCTTTTGAAAAATCACCATGGTTGTTGGGAAAAAACAGCCTACTGAAAAACCAAAAACGCCAAAAGCTACTAATGCAAAAAACTTGATATCCGATAATAGTAGCATGAGTTCCATCGAACCGATGATAAATGCTAAAGTAAAGAGGAGTGTCCCAATTTTTACCCGTTCCGTAATCAATTTTAAACCAGCTGCACCAAGCATGAAACCAATGCCCTCAACTGTATACAATAATCCAGATATTGTCGTTGAATGATGAATCTCAGAAATTTTCATAATAACTAAATTAAAGGAACCTAAAAATAATGTTGGAATTAACATTAAAACAAGTGTCATTAAAACAATTGGGTGCTCCTTCACCATCGGTAACACTTCTTTAAAGCCTCCCTTTTCCTTAGTTGATAATGAGTGATCAGCCATCTCGTCTAATTGTAGGAAGCTCGTAATAACAAACATCAGAATATAGACAATAAATGAAATGATGTACAACCATTTCAAGTCAAAGAAACTTAACATGAATCCTGCTGCAGCCGTACCAATAATCCTTGAAATCGTTCGGGCATTCATTTGCCAAGCATTAAGTGTGATTAAGTCCTTATCCTTAACAATCATTGGAATAATAGATTGTAGAGCAGGCATATAAAAGGCTGCCGCTATTTGCAGCGTAATTAAAAAAAGAATCATCCATACAACCGAATTTGTAAAAAGTGCCATAAACATAAATAAAACACTTATAATTCGTCCTACACTTGCCCACTGTATAACTGTTTTTTTCTGCGAATTGTCAATAATACGTCCTGCCAACGGACCTACTATTAAGCCCGCCAATATACCGCAAGAAATAATTAATGATTTGTGAAAATCAGAGGGAACGACCTCTTGCATAAAAGCTAGATTGCCTATAATCCCAGCCCATAAGCCAAGACCAACGACAAATTCGCCCAATAAAATAATCCATACATTCCGATAATGCCACATGCCGTATCTCCTTGTTGTTTCATTTATTAATTACTACATAGTAACAAAATTACAAATAATCGTACATAGTCGTTTTTCAAAAGTAAGAACTATGCAGAAGATTAGAGGCAAATGCAAAAAAACATCGTTTGATTCCAGTATCAAACGATGTTTAACTTTTTTGAATAAAGCTGGCGGTAACTCATATTCAATTTATAGTGATTTTCTAATAAGGCGCCGCCAGCCTATCCAGAAAATAATAATCAACATACCCGCTCCGACAGACTCGGTCAGTTTCCAAAAAAGTATAAGAATCAGCAAAATAATTAACGGAAGAATCGTTAGTTTCAAATCATCCAATTCTTTCATTCGCGCACTCTTCTTTCTTATGAGACATAATTAGCATTCATAATACTTTCGCATGCACAACTGATATTTACTTTCAATTTATTATTATTGTAAAATTTTAAAATAGAATATCTCCCCCATCCTACATAACGATGGATACTGCTTATCTTCATCATATTCTGAAGGTGGCGTATTGGAAACCTCATATTTCGCTATTTTCATTTGATGATCTTACATCACATTTTTGTGCCTCTCCTTCTTTTGGAACAATTAATGTGGCGTCTTAATAACAATCGATAGCGTAAGTCTTAAAAAATTTATTTACCTTCCACAAAAGAATTGCTAAGATATTTAGCCTTTCGCAACTTTCAACTGATACTGCTCAACTATTCGGCTAAAGAACGAGGCTAGAACTTGCTGAAATAGCATGCCAAACACTACTGGCATAACCGTTTTTGTAGGAAAGTATGTCGTCGCTATCACTACTCCTACAGCAATATTGCGCATCCCTCCAGTAAAAACGAACATTGTAATAATACTTATATCCTTCCAAAGAATATGACCGAGTACTAAACAGAGCGCATACCCTGATATAGCTAGAACAAATACGACTAAAATAACACCGACAAGCCCCCAACTAAAGTGTGTAATATACGGAGCGATTGCGCTACTATTAATCATCACAATGGTAAATAAGCTTAGTTTTGAAAAAGGGGCTAATTTCTTTCCTAGTGTCACCGCAATATTGCCTTTAGTCAACTCGTTCAACGCTACACCTATAAGTGAAGGTACAACAATCATCCAAAGTAAATCTAACATTAGACCTGCAGTATCAATTTCGATTGTTTGCCCCACAACAATATGTAGTAAAGCAGGAATAACTACGGGGGATATAAGTGTGTCGATTAAAATAATTGCAAGACACAATGGAAGATGTCCTCCACAAATACTTACCCAAATAAAACTCGTTACTCCAGTTGGCACAGCGACTGCTAAGACAAAGCCAATCGTTAGTAAATGATCATGAAAGATAACGGTTGATACAAAATAGGCCCACATCGGCATCATCAGATGTAAAAATACAAGGGCTATTACTATAACCTTTGAATATTTCCGAAGATTTTTTATCCCTTCAAAACTCATATTTAAACTACCTGCAAACGTCATAAATGCAAAAAGCCATGGCACTAAAAATAAAAGCTGATGCCCTACATTCCCCAACAATACACCCATCACTAAACTTAGTGGCGTTAAAATAGGCATCCATTTTTGGAGATATTTATTGAAACTATTCAACATCTCTGTTTATTCCTTCTTTCCTAAATGAATCGCTTATAGGATTGCTCTATCTCATCCTTTCTACTTAAAATAAACTAGAAAAATTTGCAGTTTTTATCCATATCCTTCAAACTATTAATAGTACGAAAGAAAGGATGACAGAGACAAATGATAAAAATAGTGTTCGCTTTATTGCTTCCCATACTGGTTGTGGCAAGTGGATACACTGTGCAAGCTGCTGGTTTTAAAGATGTACCAGAAGATCACTATGCGTATGAAGCCATCCTGTGGGCAGAGGAATATGATATCGTTAATGGCTATGCAGACGGTACATTTAAGCCCAATGCAACAATCACGGAGCAACAATTTGCAAAACTACTTGCTAATTTTTACGAGCTCGAATCACCTTATGATGAGCTAAAAAAACAAACCCCTCTAGCAAACTGGTCTGATGAATTTTACAATCGACTTGCAAGCTATGGTGTTCCATTAAACGGATATTTCGATAACACTATTAGAGGAGCTAATGTGAAGCGCGGTGTTGTGGCACAGGCTATTACACATTTAGCAAATGGTAAAAGTGGATTAGATCAATCAATACAGTTTTTACTCGATTATTACATTTCCACTGGTCAAAACTTACAGTATGAAAACCGTAACTTGCAGAAGTTTTTTGGCGTGACAAACAATATGACGCGAGCTCAAGTCGTTACAATGCTCCACCGTATGGATGAAAGAAATTTTTATGAGATTTCAGAAGACGCACAAAAAATTCACGAAAATGTAAGTAATACTTCATTAAATACACGAGCGAAAAATGGCCAAAATCAGCTTGATAAAACAATGCAGCTGACAGCACCTTCTAATAGTGCTTGGAATGGTACCTATTCGTATTACTATAAATGGGGTACAGGCTCCACTGATTTTAATCGCCGTGATGCCTACATTTCAAACGCAACAAGCAAAAATTTTACTATTTTCATTACTGCGAATGATGGGACAGCTGCAGGGAGTGTCGATGGTACAGCGACGATTACTTCTAACACGAAGGCCGTGATGAATAAATCTTCAAACGGCAATCGATGTGTATTAGAATTTGAACGTCTTAATAATGCGCTTAAAATTACCGAGGTAGATTGTCGCAAAGAGCATGATGAAGGAACGAACTTTTCTGGGACTTTGAAGAAACAATAAATTTATCATAGGTCGAACTGTAAGGACCTTTATAAATCACAATAATACTCTTCAATTGTGAAAAGAACTAAAAAGTGCGAAATGAATTAAAAAATTCATTCGCATTTTTTTGATACAGCTGTGTACTTTAAAAGATTGCTTAGTCAGTAAACAAAAAGAATCCATTTTGAAAAAAGGTCCGGGTAAAAAATATATGCCCTTAAAACTTCTTATACATTTTCATAGCAATCTCTATAAAATCAGCGAGATACGGAGATATATGCTTATCCTTATGCCAAGCGATATCCGTAAAAATGTCTGCTAATTTCGTTGCTGTAATCAGTTCTTGTAAACGTTGGTTTTTTAGCTCCTTCTCGACCACCATTTTAGGTAAGAATGTAATACCTAAGCCTGCCATCACACATTGCTTAATGGCTTCAATACTTGCAAATTCAATCATTTGTATTGGTAGCGAACCTTCCTGCTGCAGCTGTAATTCCAATTGATTACGGTAGGAGCAACCGCTCTCTGTCAGAAGCATCGTTTCATTTGAAAGTTGCTGTAAAGAAAATACTGCTCTCTCCTCGTTGCTATCAGTAGGTGCACTTACAAAAACTAATTGCTCTTGAATAAGTCGCTCACGATGTAACATAGGTGTTTCCTTATATGCATCCGTAATAAATGCTATATCTAGATTGCCTGACTGTAATAAATCTTTGGCTATTTCGGTTGTATGCACAGGTTTAAAAATGATTTTGACTTGTGGATGGGATTTCTGAAATTGTTGTAAAACACTTGGCAGACGGTATACACATTGGCTTTCCTGTGCACCAATTTTTAATACCGCTTGTGTTTGTTCATTTAATACAGCTTTTTTCATCTCCATATTTAAATCTAGCATTTTTTGGGCATACTGTTGTAATCGCTCACCCTCCTCTGTAAGGCTAATGCGTTTTCCAAGCCGCTCAAAAAGGACTACACCAAGCTCTTCTTCAAGCGATTTAATTTGTGCTGTAATACTCGATTGAGCATAGTCTAATAGCTGTGCTGTTTGCGTAAAACTTAACGTTTCTGAAGCTGTTAAAAACGTTTGCAGCTGTTTAATATCCATCTTCCCCACCCCTAAATCGTTTTTTTCGATACATTTCATCGAAACATTCAGCTTTATCGATAATAAAGTTAAGTTTACACTAGTTATAACCTGAAGGACAGAGGAGGATTTTCATGAACATTACCGCATTTATTGGTAGCTCTAGAGCCGATAGTAATAGTGAACAACTAGCTAATTATGTATTAGAGGGCTTACATCATAAAAAAATAGATCTAAAAAATTTAACGGTCGAGCCTATTCACGATTTGCGCCACGATGACAACGGCTTTCAGTTTGTAGATGATGATTATGATCAAATTATACAAGCGTTTTTAACAAGTGATGTTGTTATTTTTGCCACACCGATCTATTGGTACAGCATGTCAGGAATAATGAAGAACATGGTGGATCGACTGAGTCATGCTATTCGAGATGAGCGTTTTCCACAGCTAAAAGAAAAACTACAAACTACCGAGGCCATTGTTCTTGCTGTCGGTGGTGATGCCCCATATATAAAGGGTCTACCAATGATCCAGCAATTCCAGTATATTTTTGACTTCTTAAAGATGCCGTTCTCCTCGTACATTATTGGAGAGGCAAACAAGCCTGGTGAGATACGTCACGATGAACAAGCACTGACGCAGGCTTCTATTTTAAATAAGCAGTTAAAAGCACGTATATATCCCATTTAAAAAACCGCCTGAAAGCAGCTATGCTTTTAGGTCGGTTCATTATGTTGAAACAAAATGATCGAGGAAATTTTTTGAGAATTATTGCATCCTTTTAAATGTCCCCTTCGGCAAAACGAGTGGTTGATTTCACTTACGCCTAAGTGCTTTCCTGGGGGGCAGCCACCCATCCCACCTTTTTTTTAACTAATAATAACAAAAAAAGTAATGTGTACAGAATCAATGATCATGCGGCAATCAAAAAACGACCACTGCTTAATGGTCGTTTGTAAATTCAAGCTCTTTAGGTGGATCGCCTTTTTTATTCATCAAGCGCATACGAATCGGCTCGATTTTTAGTGTAATCATTTCATCTTGATTACCAACGAAAATGCTTGTAAAAAGTTCGGCTAACTTATTTTTTATTCCTTCCTCTAGAATCTCTGTTAGCTTCCCTTCAATTTCAACGTACGTGTCACCAAAGCCTCCATTTTCGTATCCATATAATATATGTGTATATGGGTTTTTGCGAAGCTCCTCCATTTTTTCAGAATGTTTATTCGTAACTGTGTATAATACAAAATCTTCATGTTGGAATGTCATATAGCGTGAGTACGGTTTGCCGTTCTCGACGGTCGCCATCGTTCCTATTTTTTCACGGTTTAAAACTTCTAGTATTTCTTCTCGCACAGAGGTCATGTCATCTCATCCTTTCTTATCCCTACTATTTTGTCCTGATTTATCTTACCTAATCATATTTTTTTGAAAAATACGAATTGACAATATTCGATTCATTTTAAAATCTATTGTTATAATAATTTGTTGTACAACATGAATTTTTAGAATGAGGGTTATAATGATGAAGCAAGCATTTTTCACACGGTGTCTGTTCTTCTTAACGGGTATTTTGCTTTTATCCTTAGGTATAACATTGACAATTAAAGGTCAGATTTTCGGTGTTGGTTCATGGGATGTATTACATATTGGACTTGCTAAAACAATGGGATTAACTATTGGTACTTGGTCCATTCTCATCGGACTAGCCATAATAGCGTTTGATATAGTAATTACAAAGAAATTTCCACTGCCGGGTACGTTTATAGATATGTTTTTAGCAGGAATTTTTATTGATATTTTTAACTATTTGATTCCTGATATAGATGGTTTTTGGATGCAACTTCTTTCATATGTATGTGGCTTACTATTACTTGGCTGGGGTTGCGGTATGTATATGGTGGCAAATTTAGGGATTGGTCCTCGTGATTCATTAATGCTTCTTATGGTTCATAAGCTTGGTTGGAGTGTCACACGCTCTCGAACAACTATGGAAGTAAGTGTCGCTTTAATCGGCTTTTTACTAGGTGGTCCTATCGGCGTTGGTACTGTGCTAATGGCTTTCGGACTCGGACCGATTGTACAGTTTGCTTTAACGTATAATGAAAAATTATTTATGAGATGGACTGGCGTGAAAAGCGCTGTAGTATAGGCTTACAAGACAATGCACTTTTGCATTGTCTTTTTTTATTCGGTTGCAATATACAGTTCAACTATATATAATCGAACAAATCTTTACAGCAGTTTATGCAATAAACAGCAAGGAACCACTTACCGTACGTGTAAGATGGCTCCTTTTTTTGTTGCTATTCTTCTGATGCAGATGGATTTTTCCCAGTAGCCTCGATTACTTCAGGGGTCCCATCCACTATGTCGTCATCCTGTACATTTTCAGCGGCAGGAGGTGTAATCGTCACTAATGTATAGTCATCTTCCTGTAAAATTTCAAAAGAGAACTTTTCGCGAATACCTCCTACATAAAGTGATGTCCCGATTGCTACATCAGTCACATCCACCTCTATTGTTTCAGGAATTTCTGACGGATTTACTTTTATACGAACTTCACGATTAGGCTGTAATAGGAATCCACCATCTGCAACTCCAATAGCATGACCCGTAACCGTTACTGGAATATCAACCTCTAGTTCTTCGGACATATTGATGGACTTAAAATCTACATGCTTTACATTGCCCCTTAACGCACAGCGTTGTACTTCTGTTAATACTGCGTTGACCCGTTGACCGTCTACATCTAATTGGAAGACATTTTTATTGCCAAATTGAGCTAACATTTTTGCAAATTGTCTGGCATCCAGTGATACCGCTGTGGATTCCATTTGGTAGCCATAAACAACGCCCGGAATAGCACCGTTCTGTCTAAGTTGAGTTAATGATGAATGACGCCCTTTATCGCGTTTATTTACAGTTAAAACAGTATTCATCGTCTTTTCCCCTTTCATGGAAACTGGTCTCATAAAAGGTTTTGCCCGTTCTAATGATTTTTATACCTTTAGAATCTACTGTTCAATAAATATCTGTGGGTTGGTAAACACCTACTCCATTCAAAAACAAAACATTCCCCTGTAAAATGACACTAAAATGAAACGTAACATATGTCCTTCATTCGTATACCATCCCCTAAACATTAGGTTGCCACCGAAATGTCCACCATCACCGGTTTTTATATTAATTCTTTACAAATCATATTAATATCTTTTGAAAAAGTTTTTATTTGAAACGCTTCTGAAAAGGACATTTTCTCAGATGATGATGCTACTACTTGCCGGAGCTTTTGTTCATACGTAAATATAAATTGATCAATCGTTGGAGATTTAATTTTTAAAGCTCTAGCTACCCCTTGAATAATTTTAAGGCGATAGTAATCCTCTTTTGGCATTCTTGGGATATCCCATATACCTTCATGATTCAAAAATATCCTTTTTATAGGCACAGCTGAAAAATCAAAGTATCTTCCCTCTTGATCTGGTTTAGAAAATGGATCAATCAATAACGATGCATAACGTATATACAACAGATACTCCTGATGTATAGACTCCAGTTTTTCAAAATCTTCGATATCTTGTCGTGCTATACTTAACGGTTGTAATGAATAATTATCATCTACCATAAATTTCAAAAGGTTTAGAGGTTGAATATTCACATGCGTTACTATTTTCATCATTTCTTTCCAATGATTCAGCAAATGGCGAATCATTGTGTACGTAATAGGTCCCTCAGGGTAAAGCTTATAAACATACTTTATAGTCCCTTGCTCTTCAAATATTGCCTTTAATGAAAAATCATTCATACACAGTGCTGGATGTACGTATAAAGAAATATTTCTTGTTTCTGCTTCTAATGGTGATGCTAAAACTTTCACATGAATTCCTAGCTGACAAAATAACTCGCTTAGTTTATCCATATGTTCCGATTTTGATTGATTCGATCCAATATAAACCGTTTTCTTTATCCCCGTTGTTAACACTTCATTCGATGGCACACCGTTTAACCATCTAGTATCACCATAATATGTAGAAAAACTAATCACCTCAACACAGGAGGATATCTGTTTTAAATAGTTAGAAATTAATTGATTCGAGCAAAATGTAGGAGAAATCAATATAATACACTTGGCTTGCTTCAAAACTTGGATATCAATTTGTGATAATACAGCTATATAGGCATCTGTAGTCACGCTGAGAACAATGGTATCCCAATCTCCTGATATTGTATTATACCCTTTAAAAAGACAATCAATCACACATTCTCCAGCTGCAGACTGATGCTGTTTATTTTGTATATGTGCTTTAAGTGTAAGTTGTTGTTTGATTGTTTTTTCAAAGAACATATTTGAACGTGAAGATTTTCGACCAGCAATCCCCACCTTGCTATTGAAATGATTTCTAAAATTCACAGCTAGTTGAACAGATGTTGGCCCTGTCCCTAATAATAAAACCTTTTTGAAAAATGTCATATGATTCTCCTTATAATTTAGTATTTATACTTTTTGATATAAAGCGATATCAAATACACCTTGAGAGACTGCAATTTTCTCGACTATACGCCATTTTGTTGCATCCACTGTTTCCATTGGGTAATTAAAAAGAGACTTTAATCCATTCCCATAACGCATCGCAATCATCACGTCCTTATTTGTTAAATCATGTAATTGTTCTAATATGTCATATTTACAGTTGACTGTTGAGCTAAAAATAATATGACTAATCTGTTGAATGGATTGGAGTTCATCCACTGATTTATTTTCAATCTGAATTGTATGATTTCCAAGTTTAGTAGCCACTTGTCTCCCCAACAGAATAGCTTCATCGTCAATATCAATACCCAAAACATCTGCTCCTGTACGTGTAGCAATCGATAATAATGTTATTGGAAACGGACCTGACCCAACTACTAACACCTTCGATTTATTGGTAATAGGAAAGCCACTATGTTCTTTTTCAATGCAGCCTTCTATATTGCGAAAATAATCCGTCATCTCTTCGGTTTCATGTAAGTATTTCAAAGCCCAATGTTTTTCCATTATTTTCACACAATCAGCGGACATTTTTCTTAACTTCTCGATTAATAGTGAGATTTCATAAGTTTGTTTTAAATTATGCCATTGATTTTCATTCTCACTGTTAGTTATAAAGGAAGAATAATCATCAATCACTTCCTCTAGCTCTGAATAATAACCTACCATTTGATCTTGATTATGCTTGTCAATTAAAAACTCAAGCATACTAGCAAAGTAATGTAATTTCATTAATAGGGTTTCTGAATCTTTCACTATTGTCACTCCCCATGCTTGTAGATTATGAACTATTCCTCTCCCGCAACTGCACTTTTTATATGAGATAAATAAACCGATAGATTTTGTTCTTATGCTTCTAACTAGCATGTTCACTGTACTATGACTTATCTAGGTAGCAATAAAAAAAATTATATGTGGTACCTCTTTTGTATAATACGTAATACTAAAAAAATTCATGCTAATAGCGCCAAATTCATTCACTGAAAAAAACAACAAAAAAAGTCGAGAGACATCATGTCCTCGACTTTTACTGACTACTATTAAATCCTACGTGCAACATCTAATGTCACCACTAGCATTTTATCTGTAATAAATTTGTCTTGTCGTTTGGGGCACCCTTAAAGATAGCATTTGAATCAAATGTAGATGGCGTTTTCCTGTTTATAATTCCTAAAGAATGTAAAACACCAACATAACTGTTATTGGCATCAATGTCTTTGGCTGAATGCACGAACTACTACTGGATTCAACTCCCAAAAGTATAATACTTTTCAAGATTTGTTCAATCAAAAAACTACACCTCAACTGTTCAGACTTACGAACAGTTGAAGCGTAGTTCAGACATGTACTTATCAAATTGTTACTTTATTATCTAATAATATGTGTAAATCATGAAGTTTTTTAATTTCAAAATGTGGTTGAATATCGCTTGTATTTTCAATATCACGTATATTAAACCAGCAAGTATCAATTCCTGCTTGTAATCCGCCTTTTACATCAGATGTTAAGGAATCACCAATAATCAAGGTTTTGTCCTTATTTATAAGTTCGATACGATCAAAAACGTAATCGAAAAAAGCTGGCATTGGTTTTTGATAGCCTGTTTGCTCTGAAATAAAAATGTCTTTAAAAAATTGTGCTAAATTTGAATCCTCTAGACGTTTATTTTGAGTCATTGTTTTACCATTTGAAACGACATATAAATCATAGTTATCGGCGAGCTGTTCGATTACTTCGTAGGCACCATCTACAAAATGATGTGCCTCCTTCAAATATTTTTGAAAGACCGCTTCAAAGTACTCCCCATCTACATCTAAGCCGAATTCCTTTAATGCAATCGAAAATCGAGTGTTATGTAATGTATTTTTAGACACCTCACCACGTTCAAAAGCACGCCACATAAATTCATTAATCTCTTTATAACGCGCAATCATCGTTGGAGTTGCTGCAATATTTTCCTGTTTAAATAAACGGTCAAGTGCTGCATTTTCAGCCAAATCAAAATCTAATAACGTGTCATCCACGTCAAACAATAATGTTTCATACTTAGTCATGTCTTTTCCTACTTTCTTTGGTGCTGTATTACCATATCATTCCTACTATCATAACGCTTTTTTAGAAAAATAACAGTAAATTTACCCACCTATTAATTTTACAGAATTTTGCAAAGTATCACACAAGTAAAGCTATGAAAAATGTTTAAACTTTTTCCCAAAAAGAAAAAACCTAGAATATCTAGGTCTTTGGCATATTTCTTTGGTGGTTTAAAAAGCTTTACACACACGAAACGCTTAATGTTAGGCCACCTAATTCAACATCTTTAGAATCTTCACGTGTATTTAAGTACCAGCTTCATCTACATAAAGCTTGATGTCTTTTTCAAATGACCTCATTATCTCCATTAAGAACTTTTTGCTCAAAATCGAAGTCTATTCTTTCAAAACCTATCACTTCAAATTTTGGTTCAGTTTCTTTGGTTATTGTTTGTTTCTCTCCTTTTAACTCGCCAAATTCATATTACTTTTTCCTTTTATATAGCAATTTCGTAAGAGAATGTACCATTATGTTTGTAATCTTGAACCTTAATATCATTCACTGTGAAGTCATAGAAGCTTTTTACTTCAGGGTTAATCCAAATTGTAGGAGGCTCATGCAACTCTCCCTTAATCTGCTTCTCGATAGTCTCTAAGTGTCTGTCATAGATATGTGCGTTATCAATGTTGATACACAACTCACCAACTTCATGACCTGTCACCTGTGCGATTAATCGGTGCAAAATTGAGTATTGATAGATGTTATAAGGGTTACCTAATGCCATATCATTAGAACGGATATTTACAGTAAGTGCCAACTTTCCATCAAACAGTTGCCAATGTGTTTCATACACACATGGTTGTAAAGCCATTTCTTGTAAGTCTTCTACACACCACAGAGTAGTCTTAATTCTACGTGAGTGAGGGTTCTTTTTAAGTATGTACAATAAGTAATCCACTTGATTTAAGTCAACATACTCTATGTATTCCTCACAGTAAGCCACAGCGTTCTCAAATTCTTCATCCGAAAGAACTTCATCAGGCTTCTCAGATAACTCTCCATTTCGAACCATCTCTAGGAATGTTCTGTCAGCTATAATTCGCTGGTATTTGTTGCGAAGTTGCCAACCGTAAGCATTTCCGACTGTTCCATCTTTAAGCTCCCATTCATCCCAAACGTGACAGCCCATTTGCTGTAGGTCAAAGACTTTGTTAGACATTTTCTGCCAAATCCAAAATAGTTCTTTGATTGGGTCTTTCAATGGCACTCGTTTTGTTGTTAACACAATAGCATCTATACTATTGTCAAATTTCATCTGTACATTGATAATCGCTTTTGTAGGTGCTTTCTCTCCATCTTCATAGACAGTTCGCACATGCTCAGGACTATCCATAATACCATTATCTAGAATTTGTTGAATAATTGTGTTGTATTGCTTATCTGCTGTTTGGTACATTAATAATCTCTATTCTTCAAAAATTTCCTCAAGCGATTTTTAACTCGAATAGCTTTCTGAGTTTTTAATCGTTGACTGATTGCGTTAGGGTGCTTGTCAAAATGTTTGGCAATCTCCCTCATTGTTTTCTCTTTTGTTCTAGCAATAAGAATATATAACAATTCATCATCTATATCTTTATCTGCTTTTAAGAACTCAATAACCTGCTGCTGAAACAAGTTACCTTCTGCAGTTTCGCTAGTATTTTCATTTGCTTCTATGGTGTTGAGGAAAATTACCGCTTCTTCCTCATTGCCATTCATATTAAGTGGTGTATCTACACTCATAACATTAGCTAAATCATATGATTGAGTATTAACTGTGCGTAGAGATTCTTTCTTTGCATTGGTAGAAATAGACCATGATATACAGTTGATTGCATACGTTCGAAATGAACTCTTTCTAATAGGCTCAAAAGTTCTGATTGCATTTAGTAACCCTATGTTCCCAAGTTGCACTAAATCATCTAGATCAAGCATATGAGCTTTACAAAAGTATTGATTATTAGGAAACTTTCTTCTAACTGTAGTAATAACTAGTCTTCGATTTAACAGAAAAACCTCTTCTTCTGTTAGGCCTTCCCACTCTGTATTAGAGAAATTTTGCATATCGTTTACCTCTTAGAGAAATTGCAGGGTACCCCCCTGCTAATACATTAAGCTTGAGCTTGACGTAAAACTTCTTCTTTCAATTTTTGTTCAGGTGGGAAGAACTCAGGTGATTTAAGAACTTTCCCATCCTCGCGATATTTAGGGTGCTTTTTACCATTTTCGTCAGTAAACAACTTGCTCATGTTAGAAGCATGGACAATTTCGAATAGTTGTTGTGGTAGTACACCTAATTCCACAAACGAGCCTTTAAGGAAGTAGTCTGAGTCTATTAGAGCGTCTGCCATTGCGACAATACGCTCAGTATTATCTTGGATGAAATTAGTTGCTAGTGACTTCTTGTATGCTTCACCTAGCCCTTCGAGGAAAGCATAATAAAGTTTAGCGAACTGTTCTTTGTCTTTTGAGCAAGCGTGTAGGAACTCAACTAATTCCTCACCTACCCAAATTGTACGTTTTAAACCTCTTTCTGCTCCAATTGCTGTTGGCTTCTCAGCTACAGGGTGATTAAAAGCACTTTGGAACTCTTTTACGAGTGTAAAATGGCGATTTTTGTCAAACTCTTTACGAGGATGTTTCTCCAACACGATTAAGTCGTACAGCTTGGATTCAACAAGCTCTGTTGTACGTTGTTGAAGCTCTTTATTTGTATCAACAATGACTTCAATTTTTGCTGTTTTATTTTGGAAGTTGATATAAGATACTCGCCCTTCAAATTTTTGCTTACGGTCAAAGACAATATCTTTAACCTGTGGTTTTACAAATTGCTTCTGCATAGATTATTCTGTATCTCCTTTGATGAGTTGTTTTATTTTATCTTGAAGCTTTTTGTTGGCTTCGAGCTCTGCATTAGTGTTATCAGCGTTTTGATTGAACGCCAATAATATTTTTCTATTTAATATCATTATATTATTTTTGATAGCGCCAATTAAATATTGTACCCTTTAAAGTTGAATGTTTCGTCAGTGATAGGTGCAACATTAGCCATTGTATAACTATTGCCCTTTTGTGAGAAGAAATCATGTGTCACTGAATCAGTACGAATACCGTTCAAAACAATTGGGTCTACTTCTTCGTCAGGGAACATAGTATCTAAGCCTAAGTTCATTAGAGCTTTGTTTGCGTTGTAGCGCACATAAGCCTTAACCTTACCACCTACCCCTGTTTCAGCGTACACATCATCTGTGTACTTTAACTCATTGATATAAAGGTCTGCTAAAAGCTCATAGCCCCAAATCTTTAATTCATCCTGAGTTGCTTTATCAAACGTCTTAAACATTTCCTGAGCTTCGTAACCTACTGCAACCCCATGAATTGATTCATCACGGACGATTAATGAGATAACCTCAGCACTATTTTTAAGTATCCCATGTCCCCCTAAGTAAAGTGGATAGAAGAACCCTGAGTAAAACAGGAATGATTCTAACATCACAGAAGAAAAATGCGCTTTCCATAGTGAAACATCATCATCTTCTTTAATAGCTGAGTAAATTGCTTCAATCTTACTCGCTTTATATTGAAGATATGGATTGGTCTTAACCCATTCGAATACTTCATCAATCTGAGAGTTCGTTGCAAGTGTTGTAAAGATATAGCTGTATGATTTAGCATGAATTGCTTCAAACGCCCCAAACAAAGAGTACAATGCTTTCTGCTGTAGTTTCTTAACAAAGCGTGAAAGCTCATTCATACCTACGTTAGTTTGAATTGTATCTAGTAAAGTAAGCCCTGCTAAAACTCGCATATAGGTTACTTGAAACTCAAATTGCTTCCAACCTAAAAGATCTTTAGATACAGCTACTTCCTCAGGCAACCAAAACTGCTTGACCTGTTGTTTCCAAAAGACCTCATGTAAGCCTAATTGTTTATTCCAATTGACAGCTTCAAAGACTTTTTCAAATCTTTTTTGTATATACGCTCTTTCTGATAATACTTCCATTTATCTATAACACCTTCTTTTATACTGAACAACTTTCACATTCTTCAATTGTTTGCATACGTTGTCGCACATAGTAGACTGATTTAATCCCTTTTAGCCATGCGTAAATATACACTTTAGCTAACTGTTCTGTTGTCCAATTATCTTTGATGTACAATGTCATTGAAATAGCTTGATCAACGTGTTTCTGAGCGATTGCGTAGGAATCAATCATCTTAAACATATCCATATCGTATGCTTCAACATAAAGATGTTTGTTGTTATTATCAAGGTAAGGCATGGGGTAAATTGTTCTCGAATCAGCGTAGTCTCGCACTTCTACACGCTCTGTGATTGGTGACATTGAAGCACTTGAGCTTCTAATGTAACTAATTGAACCTGTAGGTGCAATTGCCAATCTGTATGCATGGAACATACCATGCTTTTTAACTTCTTGAGCTAATTTTTTCCACATGGCTATAGTGATGATTGGAACATTGCCTAGCGCCTGTTTAGCTTTTTCAGAAGTAATTACTAGTTCTTTTCTGTAGTAATGCTCGAAGTATTCACCACTTGCGTACTCAGAATCTTCGAAACGATAGAATTTGTTCTTACGTTCCTTTGCAATCTCTACAGAAGCCTTAATAGAGTAGTAGTTTAATGCAGTGAAGAAAGCGTCAATGAACTCGTTGGCTTCCTCGCTTCCATACATGATACCCTGAGAAACAAAGTGACCATGGAGGTTCATAACACCTAATCCTACTGAGTGCATTTCTTGGTTAGCACGAGCAACCGCAGGCACATTGTTAATGTTAGTTAATAGAGAAACTTGTGTAAGCATCCGCATTGAAGCGTTAACTAACTTATCGAAGTCTTCTTCTTTAACTGCATTGTGAATATCAAGTGAGCCTAAGTTACAACTTACATCAAGACCAATAATATCTACTTCATCATAATCATTGATTTCAGAGGTTTCCATTAATTGCATGATTTCTGTACATAGGTTAGTGATTTTCACTCGCCCAATCTTTTTCAATGGGTGTGCTTTGTTGACATTATCATCAAACATTTCGAATGGATAACCACTCTCAATTTGAGATTTCTTAATGTCAGTGTATAACTTACGTGCATTAATGCGTTTCAGTTTTCGAATGTTAGGGTTATCAAGTAACTCGTAGTACATGTCAGTAATCGAGATTTCAGACATAGTTTTACCATACTCATTCTTAATATCATAAGGAGAGAATAGAACAATATCCTTATCCTGACGAGCTAACTCGAAGAAAATATCAGGGAAAATGATACCTGTACTTAAAGTAGCAAGGCGAATCTTTTCATCTGCATTTGGTTTCTTAGCTGAGATAAAGTCCTCAATATCACCATGAAACACATTGAGCCAAATAACGCCTGAACCTGCTCGTTGACCTAATTGATTTGCATATGAGAATGAGTTCTCTAGCAACTTAGCAACAGGTATAACACCTGACGCTCGGTTTTCAATGCCTTTGATTGGGTCCTTTGCACAACGTAAATCAGTTAGTGAAATACCAACCCCACCACCTAGCTTCGACAGCTGTAGAGCATTTCCGATATTGTGAGCGATTGAGTTCATGTTGTCTGCCATAGCAATCTTGAAACATGACACAAACTCACCGCGAGCTTTCTTACCAACATTAATGAAAGTTGGTGTTGCAGGTTGGTAACTACGCATTAAGTAATGAATCCAATCCTCAGCGTCTTTACGCTTACCTTGAGCTAGATATAAGGCAACTATAGCCATTCTATCTTCATACCGCTCTAAGAAATTGTTTCCATCACGAGTTTTTAGTGCATATGAGCTGTAGAACTTACTAGCACTCATAAACGTTGGGAATCTAAACTTATAATCATAAGCTAGTTTGAAGATTTTCTTGACAAACTTAAATGAATATTTGTCTAAGAATTCCTTTTCATAATAATTCTCACGCTTTATGTAGTTAATCTTTTCTTCAAGCGTATGGAAGAACATTGTTTTACGATTGATCTCTTCAAAGAAGAAGTCACTTGTAGCTTCTCTGTCCTTCTTTCGGTCAATAATACCCAATGTTTTGTAAGTATTAAGAACCTCGTTGTTTAACATTAAATAATTTTTCAAACTTGTTCACCTGCAATCATTTTTCTATAGCTACTGCTAATAGTTGCTATATCATCCTGATTACCTCGCAGATCAATCATGCGTATTATTGGAACTCTTAACCACTGAGAGATCTCAATAGCAGAGCCACAAAAATTCCGCTTTCCAAAATTTGTGTTACCACTTGCGATTACACCTCTAAGATTTTCCCTATTTTCTTCATGTGAAGATAGGAATTGTCTTACTACCTCAGGCGCTTCCCCTAGCTTATCTGTATAAGTTAGTAAGTAATAGGGGTCTTGAACAATAGTACTAGCTGTAATCTCCCTTATAGGAATAGACTTATCTAGTCTTCCCACAATATCTCTCACGTTACCTGTTCTACTAGCGTAGGCTATCATGCCTTTTGAGCAATGAAAGCCTGAATTGAAGGAACGTCAGCATAATATTGACCTTCATCAAGTGCGATAGGTAGGCCCATGAATCCTTTTTCCTTTAGCTCCACTTCTGCTTTTTCATCAAAGTCTAAGTTGACTTGTTCGTATGCCACCTCTGCTGAATCAAGAAGTGTTTTGATTAAAGTACACTTTGGGCATACTGTGCGTGTATAAAGAATAACCACGTTAAAAACATCCCCCTTTTAAATACATCATTATATAACTTTTAACAGTTGAACGTAAAAGTTGTTGATCCTAATGTTCGTTTATCTTGAGTTGTAGCTTCTTTTAATGCTTTTTCGATTACTGTTGCAACCTCTTTGTCAATCTTATCTACAACTTTATGGTTCATTTCTTGCATTTTGCGATAACCTAAGATCGCGTACCCTGCTAGGTCTAATAAAGTATCTTCGATAGCTTCATCTGACACTTGGCGAGTTTTACTTTCTTTGATTAGATTTTTGAATCGACTGAGTTTATCATCTAAGCGAATAGCTAATGAAGATAATCCCCATTCGTCAATGTTTTTGTCAACATTGTTGCCATAATCAGCATTCTTACTTTTAAGTGTTTCCACTAATTTAGTAGTGATAATTTCAACTTCTATTGCGAACCTTTGAGTGTTATAGTTTGTCATGTTTCTCACCGCCTCTAAATTAAATTAATAACATTCGATATTATTATATTGCTTTTAATAAGTTTTTTAAAATACTAAATCATATTTTTCTAGCAAACCTATCTTCCACCAATTCACAAACGTCTCGAAAGTAACACCATGCCTATCAAGAATCTCATTCTCAACAAACATATCACCTAACCAATCCAATGTTTCGTCCGTTAGTTTAGCCATAATATTTCACCTCGGAAGAAACAGAGTATTTACCTAGTAGCCTGTCATAAAACCTCTTCCAAACTTTCTTTTGAGAGGAAGAAGCAGAATCACGCTCTAATTGTGCTAAGTGTTTGCTCCTTCTATCAAGGATTGAGTTTATCATAACTTGCTCTTGATCGTAATTTAACATACCATTATGCACCTTATATATATATTTGATTAACCTTAACTAATCTTTCACTTCGATATTTTAATATGAAGTGATGTACCTTTTATGCTTTGAAAATACGATTGCTTCCTAGATATTAAGGAGATTCTACTCTCCATTAGGAAAGCGATTGATAGTAAAGTCATAATTATTTAGTAATAACATTATTCTTCTCCTCCATCATTCATTGCTTCACCATAGCCACTCCAATTATCTATACCACAAGCTTGTTAATAATTAAGAAGCACATTTTTTTCTAGCAGATGTACATGTTCTGCTTTTATAATGTCACCATTTCAACTGATTCCATTTTAAACAACCCTCTCCATTAGTTACTTATCTATGTCAACAGCTTTAACTGTGATTCTTATTGATTTAATAACTTATTTCAGTGTTTTTCTGTGAAGGACTACATTAGCTTCTCCTAAAATTGTAGATAGCTTTTCCACAACATCTTTGTGACCATTTTCGTAAAGAACATGAACCAAAGAACTATAAGCATCTTTTAGCTTTTTTTTCTCAAAGCCTTTGTATCGGTACAGATTCACCCCATTTTGTAGTGGTGTTTTTTCAATAATATGACCTTCCTCATAAAGCTCTGATAACCTTGCTCTAAAACTAGGTGATATTTTAATCAATTCATTGTTTGTTAAACCGCTTGGTGTGTTTTGTAGTGCTTCAAGTACTTTTTGTCTAGCTGTTGTTCTAGTCATTTCTTATGCTCCTAACCAACCCTATTTGTACTCTCCCAATATTACTGATATTGCTGTTATGGTTATTAAGATAGCCCATGCTATATGAGTTGCAACAAATTTTAACAAAGCCTCAAACTCCTTATATTTCCAATACTTTAGTAGCACCTGATTGGAACATTTCAATTATCGACATAACTCATGTCAACAGCTCCCATGAAGAACAATTGATAACCTGCTACATAAAGCGCAAGTGCTACACCTTCGTACATATCTTCAATGCGTATTCTTCCTTGAGTTTACCCTTATACTTCTTTTGTTCAATTATTTCTGTCATTATCTTTCCCTTTATTCCCAGTTACCAATAGTTAAACTTGTTATGATACTCTTTTAGATAATCAACTAGACATTTATCATGCAGTTGCCTACAAATTGGAATAACAATCTCTTGTTCTCCATTGTGTAATTTATTCATAACATATTGAGGTAGATGCATCACCTTCAGCTTATGTCATCACATTATTTTTCATCCTTTTTATTAAGCGTGAAACTCTGAATCTATTACGTTTCATAGGTTTCACCTCCTCCCAAAAATAATGTCTATCACTTTTGTTTACCCCATCTTTGACTGAACTTTTCAACTTGTGACATTAATTCTGTACTTTGTCTTTCTTCTTGTGGGATAAAAGGAATAATATCAGGGTGATTTTCCAAATCAATGACCTTTGCTAATGCTTCACAATTGCATAAGAGTACTTGCGATTAGAAACCTTCTGAGATGTGCGTTGCATTTTTTTTATGGCTTCATTACACTCATTAATAAATTTGTAATTTGCTTTGATAAAGTTTTGAGCTTCTACTAAATTAATCAGTATGTCTTTTATATCTCTGCGCTTAAATCGTATTTCGCGTTTCGCCCTGTAAACAGCATTAATTTCTTTTCTATCTAGGTCAAGTTCAAGTGCATGTAATAAATCGCTTGTCGATTATTTAAGCCTTCCTCCATTTTTTTGGCTAAGAAAAAGTTTTGTTCTAAAGTTTGCATTAAACCTAAAATTTCTTGCATTGAACTTATTGGATTAAGTGATTCCCATTGTTGCATTTCGTTTTCTTCAATTGTTTCATCTACCATATCTCTCACTTCACTTATATATCATTATATTCCTTTTATATTGATTGAACGAGAATTCTCATCTGTACAAATGAGTTTACATTAACCACTATAAGTTATAAACATATTATCATGTTACTTTTATAAAGTAAATGCTTCTCCCTAATATTTTTATAGTTCAGTAGTAGCTAAGCTCAGTTTCATCATGGCGAACCCCCTTTGAATTGAGGGAACGATTACAGATGGTTCACCGTCAGCATATTGTGAATCTCGGAAATACTGTACTTCAACATTATTTATTTTAGTTGTTTCAAGCCTGGTTCGTACTTCGTCAGTGAATCCATTTACACCCAATGGATAGCCCTTATAATCCACGCTAGTCAGTTCATCAATTATTTATTAAATAAGTTTCTCTTTATTCACCATAGTGTTTCTCCTTAAACAAAAATGGGTATAGAGGAAAACCGCAACCATAACTCCATACCCAGTTTTATATTATTATATTACTTTTTAAAGTTTTGAAGAAACTATTTGCCGTTTCTTATCACTTTAACGTAAACAGTATGTCTACCTAAGTTATAAGCTGTTTGTTTGTCAGCTACAAGAATATCAACCTTGTGACCTTTGATTGCTCCACCAGTGTCCAAAGCAATTGCCCTAAATTTCTCGTTAGGTGTTGAAACCTCAACAATAGAGTACAAAGGGATAACACGGGGATCTACAGCAATCACTCGCATACCATCAACATAAATCGAACTACGAACATCATAGCCTGTTGCTGTAACACCTGAGCAACCGTTACAATATGGTGTGTAGTAGCTACCATTGAACGCTACACCATTTGTTGCTAGCGCTTGTTTTTGAGGTTGCGCATTTGTTTGTTGCTTTTGGTATGCTATTTGCTTTTGCCTCGCTATTTCTCTTCGTCGCTGTAGCATTGCTTGACGCTTGCATTCAGCTTCCTCACGTGCTTTACGCTCTGCTTCTTCTTTGGCTTTGCGTTCTGCTTCAATCTTTGCTAAACGAGCTTCTTCTGCTAATCTTGCTTTTTCATGCTCGATTCGTACTCTTTCTTCTCGTTCATATTGGAGTTTTTCGCCCTCAGCTTTGATTTCTTTTGCTGACTGTTCAGGTGATTTAAACGTTGGAACTAAAGCACTTGAAGGTAGCTCAATTTGTGTTTCTCCTTTTGTTATATTCGGTGCTTCTACTTCATAGCCTGTTACATTAAAAACTAATGAAATAAAAACTAACCCTCCTGTCACTAGAGTTGATAACATTACTTTTGATACCTTAGTGTTTTTCATTAAACTTGTCGCTAAATTCTACGAAATCTTACTTTGTCACATTTGAAACATAGACATATGTCTTGAATTTCATTTATAGAATATAACTTCCTTCCTTCCTGTAGTAAGAATATGAGCCTAGTAAGCTCTTGCTCTTTCATCTTGAAGAATTAAGTCACCATTTTTCTCAACACCTAGTATTAGGTTTACAGTGTGTTGAACTTCTTCACCTTTGACTTTGTAAGTTTTCAATACAAATTGTTCTTCTCTGCGGAAACCATTGAGCAACACTAGATTACCGCGAGTGAACCACGACTTCTCAATCACTTCTTTTTTCTCGCCTTTTTTGCGTGAAATCTGTTTATCATAGTGAGCAAAAGCTCCTGCATATGTTTTCACAGTAACTACACCATGAGGTGTTAATACAGTAATTGTATGTCTTGTTTTGTTTCTGTCAAGTACAGTACCAACAATAGTAAAGACCTTCTGCTTATGAATGTTGTTATCTTTGAAATGCGAATATCCTACTACTACAGGTTTTTCATCAAGTTCAAAGAAGTTAACAATGTTGTATTTCTCCATGTTCACATTGATTAACTCATGATCATTCTCATAATATGAGATAGAATCCATTTCCCATTTAGATACTGAGCCTTTAGCTGTTTTGTACCACTCTCTCTTAAACATGGCTTCATTATAAAGTTTGATGAACTCTTTCGTAGTTATTAGCTCTTTGAAAGGCTTTATCTTTTCATTATACTCTTTAGTGAATTGTTTCTCCGATATTTCAAGAGTAACATAATTATATCCACGAACAGAACTACCGTCAAACGTTTTCTCATAAAATTGCTTTGCAATTTCATCTAGCCCTAGAATCTTATCTTTAGAAAACCCTGTCTTACTGCATTTGTTTGATGCTTTTTCCACTCGAACAACACTCTTTGAGATATACTCTTTAAAGTTGAATAGCTCTTTATAGATATGCAAATCAGGATTATCTAACAATCCTAAATCAATGATAGACTTCATGTTCTGCATATTCAGGCTCTCTTTTATGCCGATTTCTTTTAATAAGAAATCTCTCATAATATATCTTGGTTGACCAAACTCGTTAAATGCACCTGCTTTAATGAGCTGGATAACGTGCTTTTTCTGTATTCGCTTCTCAACATACATACGCTCATAGAAGTCTTCAAACGAAGCGAAAGGGCGATTAGCAAGAATTGTATGAGCTACTTCATCTCCAATTCCTACAATACCTTTAATCGAGAAGATAATACGGTCATTTGCAATATCAGGTACAAAGCCGAACTCAGCTCGATTGATGAGTGGTTGTGATATATTAATACCACGACCTTTCATCTTTCCTATGGCTTCTGCTACTTTGCCATAGTTGGTTGACTTCTGTTTCGCGTCTTCTTCTACCTCCAAAGAGCCCGAGTTAACCGTTAGGCATGCTGTTTGCCAATACAGGGGATTGTAATTGTATGATAGATTCGCTTCAACCATAGCTATAAGAGTATACGCTAAAGTGTGAGGAATCGAGAAAGCGTAACCTAACATTCGTGAAATCTGTAACCATAAATAATCTATTACTTCATCACGGGTTCCTCGTTCTCTCCCCCATAAGAATAGCTTTTGTTTTACTTCTTCCTGTACATCTGCCTTTTTCTTGGCTATACCTTTACGAAGGTAGTTAGCTTCTTTAACGGTGAATCCTGCTATGTTTTCATCCATAGCCATAAGCATTACAGCTTCTTGTGTATCAGCTACACCGTTTAAAGCTTTTAGGTACTTCTCAAAAATAGCGACTTCTTTTTTAGTTAAACCATGTTGGCGCATTTCTTCATACCAAAGGTTAATATCATTCTTGTATCGAATGAATGTATCAATTGGTTGTTCTTCACCCTCTGACATAAGTCGCATGATAGAGTTCAATGATACAAGCTCAATAAGGCTTCTAGGTTGAGCTTTCTTGATAACAGCCTGGCCTAATTGTGTTGAAAACTGGAATAAGTCAACAATCTTATCTTCACCAATCATCTTAAATAACTCAGGGTTACTCTTGTCAATGATTTCAGGATGGAAGTATTTATGGAATGTTTTTCGAAGTGTCCCTTGCCACTCAATCTCACCATATTTTAATAGAAGTTCCATACACTCTTGAATCTTATCGTTACCCTCAATTGTAAGAATATCGAACTTGATAGCTCCACATGCCTGACTATCATTTAAGTTAAACTGTGTGATAGGTGTTCCATTCGGTGCTTTCATCATTGCATTCATCTTGGTGTATTCTTCATTAAGAACAAGTACACCGCCTGCATGGATTGAGCGCTTGTTGATTAATCCCTCAATCTTTAAAGCTGTTTCACGTAGTCTTGGATACATGTCGATTTCATCAATAAGTTGTTTGATAGGTTTCCTACCTTTTTCTTCATTTCCATAAAGACAATCTTTCAGTGGCCACATATCGCCACGTTCTACAGGAATAAGTGAAGCAATATATAAACCTACATCTCTATCAATACTTAAACCACGACAGGCTGTTTGAACCGCAGATTTTGCTTTCTCAGTACCGAAAGTACATACTTGGATAACTTGTTTCTTACCAAAGAAATCTCTCATTCGGTCAAAGAGGAAGCCTTTTTTAGTTGAAGTTACATCAATATCAATATCCAACGCGGAAATATCAGGCTTAGACTTGTGTAAGTGTCGCCAATGGGGAACTTCAATACCATAAAGCATTGGGTTTACTTGAGTAACATCAGTTAAATAGTTGATTAAAAAAGCTACAGCAGAACCTCGCCCTGCACCCACAATTGAACCTTCTTCTCGTGAAGCTTCACCGCAATCATCACCCCAAATTAGCTCAATGATTTTAGCGACTGTAACATAATAACTAGCCATTGATTGATTTAGGATAATCGACATTTCCCAAAGTTCTTCTAGCTCTATGTTTATTCGAGCCATTACTTCATGAAATGCTTCTTTTGACATTTCACGATAAGGAATTTTCTCTTTGAAGCCCTTCTCGATTAAATGAAGCAAGTATCTATCTTGTTCATTATCAGAGTGTGCCATTTTTTCAATGTAGCCATATTTCTTATAGCCACCTTTAAATAGGTGAGCCACCTCAAACTCAGGTAACTTAGCTACAGGAATGATAGTGTCACCCTCAATTGTGTAGTCACAAATCATTTTTCCTATAGCCATTGTATTTTTCAAAGCTTCTTTGACAACACCTTTATCTAAATAGCTCATTTTCGCATAAATCTCACTAGCCTTGTGCAAGTAAGTATGAGCATAGAATGAATCAGTCTCACGTTCATCTTGTTTTGAGTTTAGGTATGCTCCATGAATAGGCATGTCCTCAGGTCGTAGATAGTGAGCGTCATTGGTGATAATTAGCTTTAAACCATATTTTCGTGCTAACTTGATAAGCACTTTGTTTACTGTTGATTGCTCATAATCAGCACTTGGTTGTAGTTCAAGATAAAAGTTATCTTTACCATGTAGCTCAATGTTCCACTCAATAAAATACATTAATTTTTTTATATTATATTGTTTCTTTTGTACATCCCCTTCTAAACGAGCCTTATCAGCTTCTAGGATATAGTAAGAGCTTTCAGAGCCTAAGCAAGCAGTTGTAGCAATCAGTGTATTAGGGAACTGCTTTACAATCGCTTCAAGGTCTTTTTTGACTGTTGGTACTCGCTCCATAGTACCTGTGTAAAATGAGTTCTCCCATGCTTTTGAGGATAAAATACGGAGAGCTTCATGACCTTCTTTGTTCTTAGCTAAAAGGAGATAGTGAGGGAATTTAGTTACACCTGATTGATAATTATCTCTAACTTCTTCTAAGCTATTTACAAGGTATATCTCATTGCCTAGAATCAATTTAAAGTCTTTCCCTATCTTACCCTTTTCCTTTAGCTCACGAACCGTCTGAATGGCTTTTACGTGTGCTGAAAGGGCTTCGTGGTCAGTGATAGCTAAACCTTTAAGACCAATATCCCACGCTGTCTGTATCAGCTCCTTAACAGAGTTGATACTATCTAATAATCGTATATTACTAACGTCTGTATGTGCGTGAAGCTCGATACGACAAGTACATTCACCTTCGCATGTGCATATCCAAACGTCTCCTTTGTGTAGTTCACAAGTTTTGCACATATCATCTTCTCCAATCAATAAAAATATCCTTAGGAATTAACCTATTGCTAATCCATATATTATTATATCATTTTTGATATTCTTCTGTTTAGCTTCTTTTGTCTTTTGTTTTTGCACACGCTCAAGCTTTCTTCGCACACTCCCGAAAGTCACTCCGACCTCTTTTGATATTTCAGTGATGTTTTTTTGATTGAAGTACTACATGTCCCAAACAGTTTTTTCTAACTTTTTCGACCATTTTCTTCTGGCATAGGCAACACCATTTACCATGACCTCTTGCAACCAAACAGGCTCAGGCAATATTTCATTTCGCTCAAATTTATTAGGGTCTAAACTTACTTTTTCTCTATGTTTTTCGAGCCAATCCCAAAACTTATCTTGTTCAACACCAAAACTATAGTCATTGTATGAAGTTCCATGTTTCTTAAACTTTTTAGCAGGTAGTCCGTAGTTCGCAAGCTCTTTTGTTGTCATTAATCTTTGAGCAAGTTTAGGGTCTTGACTTGCTCAAAGTTTAGTTGCGGAACATTTAATAGCCTCAACACTCCTACCTAAATATTTCGACATTTCTTCAATGTCTTTTACACCATAATTGGTTTCAATATAATTTAAATGAGAATCAGTCCAATGCTTATTCTCATTTTTATGTATTTTATTTGTCATTTCCATCTCCCCTTTGCCGCTAATTCACTCATTAATAAAGCAATTTGTTTTCTAACAGGCATTTCATCACTATTCATTTCTTTTGCATTTACACTATACTACTGACTCACAGAAAATTTTTTTTCGTAATAAATTCAATTTATTTTTTTGACCAAACATTTTGTAAGTCGTATTTACTCTTGTTTTTCATTCTTATTTTTCCTCTTTAAATAAACATAGTTCCAATAATCAACATCATATATAATATTGTTATTTTTGTAAATAAAAAAAGAGTAGTTTTTCCTACTCTTTTTAAAGATTTCAAACAAGCAACAATAATAGTCTACACTATCTGAGAACTAATCAAGTATGTCATCTTTCTCTTTCTTCTTTGCGTGTTTTGCTTTCTTCTTTTTCTTCCAAAATCTCATTTGATTACTCACCTATTGGGACTTTAAAATTGATAAAGCCTATTAGATCATCAGCTTACCAACCCATCACGAAAGACTCGTTTTCAATCTATGAGCCCTAAGCTAAAAGCATCAAGAAACAAGGTCGCCAACATTGTAAACTAAATAGCCCTGTCTTCACCTACAAGGCAATAGCTTTCATTATTATTAAAAAATTCATTGTGTTTTTTAATAATTGCTACTCTCCTTTTCATCTAGATTTTCCTCTACTAAATATTAATAAAATCGCCATCATCACAATAATAAAACATTCAATTTTGTTATTTTTACCAATTAAATAAATCATCTACTTTGACTTCTTCAATTGGTGTTAATTCTGTTTTTTCACCTATTGCTATATCTTCAATTATGAACTGTGGTGTGCTTTTTCCCAAGAAATAGTTCACACTTAAGCTTCCAACGATTGTTAGGTTAACGATATGACCGTCTTCCATCAGGTCAAGTAAGCGTCTATCGCATGTGAATTGTAAAAATTTGATATTGTTGTGATACCACTCAATCATGTTTGAGCTTGAAGACTTTTTAATCCTGTTAGTGTCTACTTCAATATCAATTGCAAACAATGGCTTCCTTGCTCCCTTGCCCCACAGGTACTCATATTCAAAAATTTTATTAACTAGCTCAGTAGTTAATTGACCATCTTCTAAATAGAAATCAACATCAATCTTCTGATGACCTGTTAGATTCTGTTCCTCTAAAGCGCTATTAATGGCACCATTCAAACTGAATAATGAATCTCTTGAAATCTTGAATCCGCAAGCATTTTGGTGTCCACCTAGATAATCAAACAAATTCAATCCCTCTAGAAAGTCCTTAGTGTTCTTCATAGTGCCATCATAACCACGTAGAGAGCCTGAGAAGCGCTCTATCTTGCTATCCCACACTAACATTAGAACAGGCTTTCTATACTCTCCTGCTAACGCTCCAGCAAGGTAGCCACTTAAGTCTCGGTCAAATGATTCCTCTAGCTCAATCAAAAGAAACGCATTTTCGTGAAGATTCTTTTCTACAATCTGCTCCCTGATTTTGACAACCCATTTTTCACGCATTGTCTTCTGACGCTTATGAGCGTTGACACATTGTCGAGTTACCTTTTGTGGAAGTGTCTCACTTTTCTTAGAGCGAGGATTCACTGTAGCTTGCTCAAACCCTCTAAAAGCATTGAATAAGTCAATCTTTTCCTCCGGTTTCCCTACTCGGATAATACCGTTCATTTTAGGGATAACACCGAAAGCCAAGGTGTGGGGATATACACGCTTAAAGTCACCAATCTGTTTTAAGATGATTTCCTTTAAGAACCCATTGCGTATATCTTTTAGTCCTTCATACACTAAGTAGCGTGTCTCAGGACTTGTTAAGTCCATGCTGTCAGCGATATTGCCAAGCGCTACAAGGTCTAAATACTCCTCCGCTTCCATGTAGCCATATTCATCGTCAAGCGCCTGTAAAAACTTGTATACGATCCCTACACCTGATAAGGCCTTGTTAGGATAGTTATCTGATAGTTGGTTGTTGACTACCAGAGCAAACTCTGATTCACCATTCTCAGCTTCGTGGTGGTCAAGGATTAGGATAGGTATTTCATGTTTTTCACTAATGAGATACTGTTGTCTATAATCGCTTGTTCCTGCGTCAGCTACGATTAATAAGTCAAGAGCTGTTTCCTTATTCAACTCTACAATCTCTTTCACTTTATCCTCTGTAATACCATGTTGTTTACCTTCATGGAATAAGAAGATAAGTTCAATATGAGGGAATAGATTCTCGATATATGAAGCGAGAATAGCTGAACTTGTGTTTCCATCAATATCACTATCAATAATTAATGCAACTCTTATCTTTCTCACTTCTACTCTCCCTCTGTTCTCAATCTCTTTGAACAGCGCTACAGCTTCCTTTATGTTGTGTAAGTTTGAGTAGTGAATTTCATCACTTGCTTTTGGTTCTAAGAACCGCTCTTTGTCTGTAATGCCACGATTCCCTAGAATCACTTCCAGGAAATCATCCGTGACAATATTGGATGTGCTAATTAACCTGTACAACGAATTCACTCTCCGATAATATCATTATATTACTTTTAAATAATCTTTGCCGTTTCTTATTTTCCTAAATTTAAAGTTTTATGCACCTAGAAATAACATTGCAAATTCAATATTTTCGGTATTTTCCTTTGCTTCTTTTCTTTTTCAGGTGTTAAGCCAAAATTGATTTTTGTATCTTCATCTAAGTAAGCAATCTACATCGCAATTTCTACTGATACTTCTAATATTTTAATTGCTCTTCCATTGCGTTATTCATTGCTTTGTGTTAATAGTTCTTCTCATTTTGAATAACTCAACAAAAACCCCTCTACCTTTATCAGAAGGTGAGTCCTTTATATCTAGCAGATTCCACCTGTCCCATATCATACTTACCTTAGCGTAGCTACTAAACATTGAGCAAAGTCGCTCTAGTTTTTCTTCATATATGTTAGCCTCTTTTGTGTTGAGAACTGTGAACTCTTTATCTAGCGCAATAATAACTTCCTGTACGCCTAAGTTAATTAGCATTTCCACCTGTTGTTTACTAATATTACTACCACATAGAGCTACACTAAAGTTCTGATTAGGAAAGTAGGTTTCAAACTGCATTACTGACTTCTCAGATTCAAAAATAACTACTTTTCGAATCTTTTTAATGAAGTTTTTGTTTTGATACAATCCATAAAGGTTTTGGAAAGTTGGGTAAGAATACTGTACATTCTGTATCTTTAGTGGAATGTATTTATATCCATTATCAATGTCCTCGAAGTTTAATGACCTAGATTTAAGTCCAATCAACTCACCTGTGTCATGTCTTCTGTGAGGAATGACAATTCTATTTGATTTCTCATAGTACATAATCTCATATTTTTTCATTGTTTCCTCACTGATATTGTCATATAAGAACAATGGGTGAGGCTTTCTAGAAAACAATTTCAAAGTGTATTCTCTATGCACTTTCATTTCAATATTGACAGGCTTCTTAACTATTAAGCTATCAAGCCAATCTAATTCTTCTCGTCTACTAACATAGGAATACCCAAAACCCTCTGGTCTAGTTGTATAATCATTTGTCTTTCCAAGAGTTCTTAGAATCCAATTAATAGCACCTATCAGATTAATTTCCACGCCTTTTAAAGCATAGCTTTTAATCACTAGGTCAAATACATCAAAATTACTACCGCAATCTGTATAACAACGAAAAATCATATCATCTATGTAGTAGTATAACTTCATCTTTCCATCTGAAATGTTATGACAAATGGTGTTAGTTATAATGTGACCTTTTTCTAGGTGTGATTCAATGTGTTGAACCCCTAACTCTGTCAGAATTGTCTTAATATCTTCAATTGTTAGCTCACTTTTCAACTTATCTTTGTCATACATTTCAATCACCTAGCCCCCAAATAAATCTCCAATGCTACCTTCATCTTGATAGCTATTAGCTTCTTTTATGATAGCCATGATTTCTTCTTTATCTTCTGCATAGATGTTGAAAACAACTGTTTCTTCATTTTCATCAACTTCTAGGAACTGTTCAACCATAGTTGGTGTAATATCAGAGATAACTTCACCTTTATAGTTAGTTACAAATAAGTCGGTCATTCGTAGAGTACCTAAATTGAAATGTACCCAAATGCGAATTAACTTCCACTTGTTACCACGATTTTTATAGATGTTGATTGTGTGAGTAGGTTGCAAATGGAAACCTAAGTTAGCGGTCTTTTTAATTTCATCAAACAACGCCTCATCTTGAGTTGTAAGAGGAATTTGAATTGCCCCTAAGTCCAGTTTGTTGACTATAGATTTAGAGCCTTCTAATGCCGATTGGTCTAATGCACCTTGTTTCCATGTGTCATTAAGCTGAGTAGATGTACCAATCCAAACATTGTAGCGATTACAGATGTTCTTTAAACGTATTGACATGATACGCAATACTTGGTGCTCTTGAAGGTTACGTGCGCCTTGTTTTGCTAGGCTATCAAACATCTTTAATGTTGAATGCATATAGTCAAAACCAATATATTGTACACCATTTTTGTTTACATGTTTCTCGATTTCATGTTCAATATCATCATCATCAAAGTCAAATAATTCTTCGAACCATACAGGTGTTTGTTCTAAAACTTTAAAAGCGTGTTTTAAACGCTTAATTTCATCGTCCGTTAGGTCATTGTTATGAACCTTCTCTTCTTCAACATCAGCAATGAAACATACCGCAGGAATCTTAATTTCTTCTTCCTCTAACTCCGTTGAGATAAATAATCCACGCCCTTTGTTGTTGGTTTTAACCCACTTACCATCAGTATAAATATCAGTTACACACATATTTAAGATGTGGGCTAATAGCGAACGAGTTTTACCCGAGCCTGAGTTACCTGAAATACAGTAAAGCTTTCGCAATCGTGCGCCACGAGAAGCTGTGTTAAGATAGCCACTTGTTAAGTTAGCGCCATAACTTAGAGCTAGTGTTTTCTTGAAGAAAATATCTCGAATGTTCTCAGATAAGTGACTACCGACACCTTCTTTTTCAATCAAAAATTCAGACTTAATATCAATGATTTTGCTGTCAATGTGTTTCACTATGTCAACTATAGTCAATTTATTGAAGCGTTCTGACTGTTCTTCTTCATCTTTAAGCTCAAAAACATCAACATCATAAATGTCTGAAATATCAATACCAACCTCAGTATAGTGTCTAAGCAATGAAAACTTTTTAACTCTGTTATAGTGATAATCGAAGTTATCAGGCTCATTTAGTTCCATCACTCTGTCAACATATTCATCACCGCCATTGTCCTTATATATTCGGTGTTGGTTAGTAAATCCTTTTAGTAAATAGGCGTTAATCTCAAACTTACCAATCTTTGAGACACCTTCATGATAAAGCTCATTTATTGTTGTGAATAAAATCTTATGAAATCTCTCAGGGAAATCATTCGGTGTTAGCTTATATCCACTAGATAAACTCAACACTTCATCAGGTTCATTCAGAAGTCTAGCGAATATTGGAATATAAGCAAATTTATCTTGTAGAGCTAAGAGTGTTTTATTACTCATTTCCCATTCTCCTTACATGCTGCTTAAATCATAGCGACTTACTCTATTTGCCTTAACAGGGGCAACAGCTTTGATTTTCACTGTCTTGTTGTTTATAGTAACGTTGTTAGCTGAGTTTCCTGCTTTTCTTAGTTTTTGGTGATAGCTTTTGGCTTTCTCGAAATAGAAAGGTATAAGACCTAATCCTACACCCTCCTTAGTAGGAACTTTTTCAACATCAAACATATACTTTAAGGTCACTAGCATTGCTTTGTATGAGTAACCTCGTTTATTGTGATAATCAGTTATTTGCTTTAACATAAAGCCGGTTGGAAACTCAACATTGTATTTCAATGCAATGTAATCAAGTAGTTCCTCTCGGTTTTTCTTTTGTCTTTGTATGCTCTTATAGCAAGCTTTGTGATAAGTTGCTGTGTCAGTATCAAGAGCGTCTACGTCAAGGGGATTGACCTTCTCTTTACACTTAGGACAGGTTCTCACCCTAACCTTCACTTCAACCTTCTCACTAGATTGATGATATTGCTCTAAGCAACTTTGATGGACTGTTAAGCTACCACGCTTCACAATATCCTTTTCGCTTTCGAACTCTCCATTACAGAAACTACATGTCTTCTTTTCCTTATCTCCCTTTTCTGATTCACAGTCAACATGGAAATAACCACTACTCTTTTTAATAAAACTAGATACATCATTCTTATTGATTTCTTCTTTACAAATTTTGCACTTTGGTAATGCTCTTGCCACAACTTACCACCCTTTACAAGCGACAATAGAGAGCGCTATCTCTAACACTCCCCACTCACATATCATTACGCTATTTTTACAACATTTGTTTTAAATCATAAGCAATTAAAGACAGTTGTTCTATTTGCGATTCTGTCACATCTTTTAGAGTTCGACTTTTTCCTAAGTGTAGTTCCACAAGGTTGTTCATTGTTTTTTTCGCAACGTTAGCACCTTGTTTTTCAACTAATTTAGCTGTAAGGTCTTTGATTTCAGTTTTTAAATCTTCAAACGATAGTAGTTCTTCCTCAGCGTATAAGTTAACTCCTTTTTCAACTACTGTTGTTTGACCTTTTTCAACTTCTTCTTTTTCAATAGCGTCAGCGATTGCTTTCACTAGGGCTTCATATTCAAATTTGATAACAGGTGGTGTATGTTTAAAACGTGAACCCGCTTCAAATTGTTGTGTACCACGTAAGAATAATGCTGTTTTAGATTCACCTTCACGTTCGATTGACTTAGCGTAACCGATAATGTCAGCCATTGACAGCACGATACCACGAGGCTGTTTTGTTAATGTCGGTACTGTTTTTGAATACTCTGCTCCATCTTCTGCTGTAATCGTTTGTACTTGAGCATGTGAAATCATTACAAGACCATAACCCATCATTGGGATTGACCGTAACACTGTATCGAACTCGTCACGAACTAATTTATAGCCCCCACCGTAAGGAATATCACCGATTTTATCTACGCCTTCACGTTGAAGAATGAACTTCTCGCATGAAGCATAAGATAAGTCTGCTGTATCTACAATAATAGTTTCAAATTTTTCTTTAACTTGAGCGTTTTCAAGTTGTCGTAATACCTTCTTGAAGTCAGCCCACTTAGTAACGTTTTGTGCCATAACACCCGCAAGAGCGTTATAGCCTTTTTCAAACGCTAGTAATAAAGCTTTGGGAAATTGTGAAGCTATAGTTGTTTTACCAACCTTTGGCTCACCGTAGATTACTACGATTTTTTCACGAAGATCACGAGAAATTTGATGTGGTTGAATAGCTAATAAGTCGATTGTCATTGTTTAACTCTCCATTTTCTGTTAAAATTTATTCAATAGAAGAAGGTTGACAACCGCCTATTCAGAAAAGAAAGTGGTGATTGTCAACCTTCTTTTTAATTATCGAAATCTACGATATTATTTCATTACTTAGAAGAATTAATCTTCACCAAATAAATCATCTAAACCATCATCTTGTTTTTCATTTGTTTTAGCATTTGTTTGTTGAGAACCATTACCAAAACCTGCTGTTGGTTTTGGTTTATCATCAGTTTTTTCTTTCTCTTTTAGTGCTGATAAATGACGCTCACGATTAGCTAATGCTTCTTTAAGAAGTGAAATGTCGAATACTTCTTTGTGAACACCTTCCTCGTATAATGTACCGCCTGTTGCGATAAACTCACGAGTACGCTCATAAGTTACGTCAGTTTTGTTTTCACCGAAACCTGATTCAATTACACGTTCGATTTTTTTAGACTTGTTAACTAAATCACCGTAAATACGCACAGAAGCACGAGATTGGAAGTTGTCAGTTAAGTAGTCTTTACCGCCTTGTGGCAATGTTTCACCTGTTACAAATGTTAATGGAATTGTTTTCCCACCATACAAAGGAACGTAAAGCTGAATTTTTAATCGACCTGTTTCATTTTCATCTTTATCTGTTTCTGCTTTAAGTGATTTCACGATTCCCTCAATATCAAACTTAGCTTTTGGATTGAAATCTTTTGCTTCGCCTTTGTAGCGAATAGGTGCGTATTGACCACTAATTTTAGGGAATGATTTAACTTCTCCATCATTGCCTTTGTACTCATTTAGAGTTAATTTACCTTGACATTCAATACGGGAAGGCTCACCTTCTGATACTCCTTGAGCAACGTCAGCAACAGTAACTAGTTCATTCATGATAGTAGTTAAGGCTTTGTAGTTTTTATTTACTTCGCCTTTTTGTGTAAGCTCTTTTGCGAAGTAAGACACAACCTGAGTTTCTTCCTCACTGATTTTAACAGTAATGTCACCGCTTATACATGTGTAAGGTTTACCTATGTTGTCTTTGAACTCTTTCTTTTCGAGTGTTGATTCTTGAGCGAAACCAACTATCTCAATTTTATTTAATGCTTCTCGTAATAATTGTTCTGCCATTTTACAATCCCTACCTTTCAAATCTTATTATGCTTTTTGTTAAGTAACTAACAAGCCACCAATATATAATTTTCACATTATATTATTATGTTATTTTTGTAAAGTGATTTTAATAACCCTTTTATAAATTATTATTTTTTACAATTTATTATTATTTTGGCTTTATCATTTTACTCAGTACCTCTTGCTCGTATTTCTGCAATCCAGCGTGATTATACATGTTGTACGCCATACGAGCCATAATGTATGCGTCACGCACATTATCTGAGTGGTGTTCATAACCCCACTTCTTATACAGTGGTAGCACTAAATCTTCCTTCTTTGCGTTCCCTTTGTTGCTGGCAAACTTCTTCACCTGACTTGGTGTAGCGTCAGAATAACCGAACTTTTCAGTAAAAAGCATAGCTCTGATTAACCAACCTAGTCCATATTGGAAGTCTACTGCTTTACCCTTAGCACCGTAAGCGAAACCTTCAATAACAACTTTGTCATTTGGTTGCAAGTACGATTTAATTTGTTTTGCTATTCCAATCATTCTAGCAGGGTCTTTTGTAGCTGTTGCTCGAATTTCTTCTTCTACAACTACCTCACCGTTAGAATCAAGAATAACAAAACCTGTTTTAGTTGATGGGTCAATGCCCACGAACCTGATACTTTCTTTAGTCAAATTCCTTTTCTCCAATCAATTCCAAAATGTGTCATTTAAGACCTTCATTTCCCTTCGATCGTTACAAGTTCCTCTGACTTCATAACTTTTGAGCAAACCTCTCTTATGCTAATTACTATGTCATACATGATTTCATATGACTCAAGATGTGTTCAGACAGTTTCAATATGCTTATCTAGTAATTTTGACACTGTAAAACACTCTTTAACGTTATCGCCAACCTGCAATATTGCTTGATAGTGGCGTTCTAAAACTCCAATAGTTCTTTTACTACTTCTCAAGTGATACCTTTATAGTTCATATCATAGATACGAAAAATACATTTGTCATTATATATTATTTTATGGTTTTACCAAATGAAATGTCTAAAATTTTAAATTTCTAGATTATTCAAGTTCAAATAAATTGTCTACTCGTTTTAGGAGACAATACTATAAACATATCTTTTTTCATGGTTAGAACAACAATCATCACAAGCATGAAATTCATCTCTGTTATTATTATATCACTTTTAAATCAACTTAAAAATGAAGACCAAATACCACCTGTAGCACGTTGTTTAAGCCATATAGTCTTTGTTGTAGCCTTAATAGCATGGAACAACAGACCATGTAATGAATCGGCTTTACCTCGTTTATAGGCATTTATAACACTTAGAATACATTGGTAGTATTCATTTGAATAATCTTCAATTTGAATAGCTTTATCAACCTTAGATTTAGCTTTATAAATAGTTCCCGCTAATTTATAAATTTCATCTGCGTCAAAGAAAGGGGCTAATACACGTTGTAATGTTTCAGGTAATTTCTTTACTAATCCTTTTTTAATTAAAGATTCCTTATCAGCTTCTTTTAAAGAAAGACCCTCTTTTTCTGTATCATTTGTTTTATTAATATTTTGAGTATTGATAAGAGTATCTTCGGGTGGACATTTGGGTTGGACATTTTCTTTAGCTGGTTGAATTACAATGATATTACTGCTTTGTCGCTTGTCACCTGTAGCTCGTTTTGTTTTAAACTTCTTCACAACGTTCAATTCTACTAATTTAGAAATAGATCTTTGAACCGTTTTATAGCTTATTTCTAGGCTCTCCGCGATTCTTTTCTGACAAAGGTAGCTCACCCCTACATACTTGCAAGACCACTGTGAAATGAAGTCTAGGACAGCATATGTTGATTTAGTTAATTGCTCCTTATTTAAGCGTTTATGCGCCATTACGGCTTTATTCATTTCTTCTATGGATCGGAATAATTGTAAAGACTCATATGTATCTTGTGTGTGTTGTAGTGTAATTATTGTCATGTTGAATAGCCCCTAATCATCTATTAATTAAAAGGGTAGGAAAAGCCCACCTTTAATGAATATCTCTTTTAGTGAAAGTACCACCTTTTACTTCTGCAACGACTGTGATTCTTATAAAGAATGACTATCAAACTCTTTGATTACTGTTTTAATTTTAGTCTCTTCCATTCTAGTGATTACACAAGTTAACATCTGCATTGATTCATTTGAGTAGCCACCACAAGTTTCTGATAAAGTTAGGTTCGTCCTAAACGAGCTCGATAACCTAAAGTCCTTTTACCAAAGTAGTATTGAGCAGTAGTCCAAAAACCAAATGCTCAAAAGAATATTAATAATACCCATGCTGTAATTATCATATTGCCTCTTTCATTTTTCCTCTAAATGAACAATTGCTAGCTATTGAGAATCCCATTCGGTAATCTCCCCACCTTATCTACATGAAAGACCGACATCCTTGTCATTACAGATAAAAGAGCCAATGATATAGCTCTTTTCTTGGAATCCATTAATAATTACCTGTCGTTTAGGTGGCTCAATAAATTTTGATAAACATAATCATATTCACTGTTCCATGTTCTCTAATAATCCCAACACTTTAGCCTCCGCTACTAAGAAAAGGTTTTTTAACGTATGAGCTATTATCTAAGTTGAATGGGAATTGGTGCGTTGTATGTTGGTGTTACAATCTAGAAACAATTTCTACTTCCTCAGGTGTTCGATCACTACTTATGTAATTTCCATAGGACAGCAAATGTGCCACAAGTCTTAATAGTTCAACTCCTACTTTTACCCTTTTCATTCTCGTAAATATCAAGAACTTATAAGGATAAGTAGGCATGTTAAGAATATCTATCTTATAATCGCTAGGTTCATAAGTACCTCCACTCACTTCGATAGTCAATACATCTATAATTGAAATTATCTTTTTAATGAAGTCAACTTGGGCGTATCCCCAAACGTCTTGACTGATAATTGAAACTAGCTTTTGTTTTGAAAGACTTTCATTATTCATAGAGAATGCTTCCAATACTAAGAGTGGTGTAACGTTGTTTAATTCAATTTCTTTGATTAATATTAGTAACAATGACGTCATAGGGACTTAACACTGTATCAAAGCTCAAGTAATCTAATTTAAGGAAAGGAACTAGAATAACCTACTTTACTATTTCATCTTGATTTAGTGTTGGAACATACACCTTAACCTATAGCTTCTCTGAAACGTATTTGATTTCCTCAATACGTTCCTTTGGCATAGTTAAAGCTTTATATATGCTGCCATACTCAAGTTCAGGTAGCTCAATGAAGAAACCGGAATGCTCTAAAAGAACAACTTTCTACGCTCGTAATACTTAGCTACCACCCTTCTATGAACTTGCGTTAGTTTTAAAGCTAGTATTGGTTGTATTGTTTGACTTGTAATCAGTTGAGCTAGTCATTGCGTTATGAGAGCTATATGTATAGTCATTCAAGAAAAGGAACAAAGCTTGTATCACTTTTTTGAGCTACCACCTCCTTTACATTCACATTTAAATGAACCATCTCTCTGAAGATCATTTTCTTTCCTTACACTTGTTAGTTAAAGGACTGTATTCAATCTTCCGCAACCCACTTTGATTCACTGGTCGCCTAATATTTAAGTTGTATCAGGTTCACTCGTAAGCTAACAAGGTCCATTGTCAAAAAACCTGCTCTGCTATTCATGCATACTTCATCTTTTTCCTTGTCACGCATTATTATAAATTCACCATAATGTTATTATGTTGTTTTTGAAAATCAAATAAGAATATTACATGTCATTATATTTCTTATATAACGAGAAATCAAGAAATTTTTAATAGTTTATTCGAACCAATCTTCCTCTACTTGTCTAATTCCCAACTGGTCATTGTGGATTTACGATTAATAGCACTTATGATTTTCTTAATATTTTTAATTAGTTATATACATCATCTTCTGTTGGTATTGAATAATCCAAAAGAACATCTATAGCTATACCTATCAATGCTCTCCAAAAAACACAAACACTGTTTCATCTTCCATATGTGGTTCTGAAATTTTTTCAGTATTCATATAAAAATCTTTAAATGAATACTTATAAGATATTATATCATTACTTATATCGTAGCTTTCTTGAAGTTGATTTACAATCTCTTCTCTTTTATTTGCTAGAGCTCTTTTTGTTTTACTTCTTAGATTGCTCTGCTCTAGTTCATAGGCTATCTTTATTGCCCTTGACTTGACTACTAGTTGTTTTAAATTAAAGCAATTGACTGCTTCTCCTAAAAAGCTGTTGACTTGTTTTCCATATATCACTATTTCATTTATTAAAGATTGAAATTGACTTTCAGTGTAATTAAAACCACGATTAGTTATTATCATTTTTTTAATATATTCTTCAATTTCTTCATCTATCAAGTCTTTCTGATAGCTATGAAGACTTTCATATAAAAACATCATCTTATCCATTACCTTTCATTTCTTTCTTATATAAGGGTTCTAGGCATAGACGTGGTAGTGCGTTCACATGTCTGTCTATCCCTAGTAACACCTATATAGCTTATGACTTTTAGCTCACTGCTTGTGTTGTGTTGCTATAGGTCATATGATTGATAGAAACTAATATTTCCGATCTGAAACGGATATTTTAAGAATCTAATCATTACTAATATACACAAAACCGAATGTATGTTCTATTTAAAGCAATTTTTTTGCCATTACCTTTAACTTCAACTGTGTAGCTTACAGATAAGTCGTTGATAATAGCAGTTTCTAGTTTCTTTTTATTACGTTGTTTTTTGTTTGTTGTCCTATCCTTCGCAAGTAAAATTGCTATTTTATCAGAAATGTAGTCAGCACTTCTGAGTAGTTTAAACCGAGTTTTGTGAAAACAAAAAATACCTCACACAACATTTCTGTTAGTGCAAGGTATTTTTAGAAAATAAGATAAACACACATCTGTTACAATACCTTGTACTATGTTTTGGCCAATATGAAATTGATATGAATAACGTCTGAAAAACTTTCTCGATGTTACATTGGTGTGTTTGTTTGATTTCAACACCCTCAACTTATGTAGGTGTACTTCCACTCCAACTTTTAAAAAGCCCCGTCTTAAAATGAAATGAGTTCGGTATTACATAAGGATTACTTTAAGATATTTTATTCACTTCAGTTTGAGGTGCTGTTTAATTTCAATTTGCAACCAATGTACATAAGCATAGTACGAAACATACCACTTAGATTGAATTTTAGATTGTCTAAATGTTTATCGATATTTTGTTTATCATAATGGCAACCAACTCAAAAATAACTGATTTAAAGCTCTTAATCATATGATTCTTTAGTACTATTCTAGTACCCATGCACCGCTTGTATACAAAACGATTGTATCGGCTATAATAAAATTTTTCTGTGATACACGATTAGTGTTATAAACACTAACCACTTTCATAAATCATAAAATAATCGACTTACTATAAAGGTTTATTAGTCATTTTGCTACTTTTTTTGTAAAGCTTAATCGAGCAACGCTTCAAGTGTTTTTGGATTGTATAAGATAGTGTCGATGTCAGACAGTTCTACTACTTCAATAACACTCAATGACTCAAGAAACTTAAACTCAAATAGTTCGCCATTATCACTTTCAAAATGAACACTTTGTAATTTTTCAAATACTTCTTTTTCTTTTTTAAAAGCTTTCATGTCTCCAAAAATCAAATCAACATAGAACTCGTCATCGTCTTGTTCTCTATCCTCAATTGGATAACTATGGAAGTTTCCCTCTTTAGTTAATAAAATAAGCATTTGAGCATATTCAAATTGCTCAATCAACTCGTCAAATTTCTTACTTGCATGTGTTTTCATCATTAATCGAATACTAATAGGATGTGCCATTGTTTAGTTTTTCCCCCAACGATATGTTTTATTTTCTCTTTTGAAGGTATATGTAACTATTACTAGAAACGCTTGCCCTATTAGTTACTTTTGACAACATAGTCAATTATAACATCTTGATAGAACATAAACAAGGGCTTCCGTGTCAAAAAGCTATACTAGCAGTAGTCATTTTATCACATATACGCTTGTCGATTCTTAAATATTATTATATTACTTATACAAACATTTAACAACCGACAACCAAATATGTTGAAATTAACAACTAATTGTCGTTTTTAAGGTGTAGTGATAATTTAATACCTATGTTTTAGTGACACTGTGGAAGCACAATGCCACTAAAAAGAATGTATCAATCAGAATATTCAACACCTTCTAGCTCACTATATAGTTTCCCTAATTGCTCATTAAATATTTTTCTTTTTAAGTCGGTTATATTTCTATAATAGTCTTTTCCATTTGATGTTGCCATAATAGTATCGTAATGCTCTCCAATAGTTAAAAGCTCCGTTTTTCCTAGTTTTCCACTTTGTTTGAACAAAGTATATGCCATATACATCATACCACTTTGAACAATGTCTTCCGCAGTTAAATAGATGTTACCAAAGAACTCTTTAAAGAATACAAACTTTCTAGTGATGAAATGTCTGTCTAATACATTACCGCCCTGTCTTCCTTTTTTTGCTTTCTTAAAAATATATTCATATTCATTAAAAGGGGTCTCTATGATTTCATCTTGATTGTTTGTTCTATATGCTGTTTGTTTATCTGCCAAAATAAGTAATTTATAAAGATCTTCGCTTATTCTTACTCGTCTAATTTCTTTAGTTCCTTCGTCATATACATCTGCAACATAGTAGTCTTCGAAGCCTTTTTCCTCTATCACATGAAGATTTTCTCTTTTTAATGTTAATAATTCACTAAATGATTTACCTTTGATTCCCTCAAATAAAGCTAGTAACAATGCTTGGTCAGTGTAGTTATTTAATTCATCTAACATGAACATTAATTCCTCTTTGCTGTAGCGCTTGTTTTTCTCCTTTGCTACTATCTCACTTGCAAGCTCTGAATAGCTTTCAAACTCATAGAATGGGCTTGTAGTTGTCATGTAATCAATATATCGTTTATAAGTATTAATATGATTGATAGCACTTGTTATTGTTGAACACTCAGCGCTTAATAACATTTCTTTTATTTCTGCGCCTGTCATTTCTGACATATCTTTATTTGCTTGAAATTCAAAAGGTGCTACTTTTAGGAATTGCCAATAAATTGTTAACTGACTATCAACTGATTCATATTGATTAATAAAAGCCTTTTTTTCTTCACCGTTATATAATTTATCAAATTTTAAAACATTGTTTTGAATTGTCATTATCTATTTCCCCTTTAGCTCAATATCATCAAATAGTTTTATTATGGATTTTTCAATTTTATTAGCTACCTTACCGTTTACAACTATTCCATAGTCTTTAAAAATCTTATTTTCCCTATTGAAGTCTATACCACTCAAAATATGATTGAGGTTGCTTAAAGGTATGTTGTGTTCTTTCATTCGCTTTGCTAATTTTATGTGTCCTATGAACATCTTGTTATAAAACATTAAGTTACCATTGTCTAGTTGTTCTAAATCTTCTTGGAAGTAACCAAATAAGTAAGTAAAGTACTCTGATAAATAATTATAATTTCCAAGCGCTTCGAGTTTATTTTTCATTTCAAAAGTACTGTCAATTGCATTGGATATTACAGCGTAGCTCACTAGTTCATTTGTGCCTTTTCCTAGTCTGTCTCTAGACGTTATTCTATCCTTCAATTCACTATCTATGCGCAATTGTTGAACTACAAAGTCAGCGTATCTACTTGCTTCAAGTTCCTGTATTCTGCTCTTAGGAATAGGGTTAGCTTTTGCTAGTTGGCTCTGATAGTTCTGAGCCTGTTTCGTTGTGAAATTAAAAAGAAGTCCAATAAAATTAAAATCCAAATCTTTATTCACTGAGTAAGCTCTTAAACAGGAAATCGTTCTGTGCATACCATCTAATATATCCAAACGTGTTCCGTCTGTTATTGTTAGAGTTCTTTCTTTGCTATTGTAGATTAATTCTTCACTCTCATTAGAACTACCTAGACTGGCATTATACACAATATTTGTAGGAACTAACGTACCGTTTAATAAGTGCTTAGTAATTTCTTTGACACTATTCTGATTGATAAAAGGGGCTTTGATAACTCTGTCTTTCCTTTTGACAAATTTCGGTTGCCTTTGAACTTCAAAATTATAATTCAGTTTATTACTATTATACAGCCTTGCTATGAATTTATAATCAATTGGAAAAACATAACTACCTTGACCAATCATTGTTACATCATGTATCACAATTGGATAATCTATATAATCATTTTGCTTTGTGTTATAAAAAACTCTAATATCGTTCAATTCATTTTTATTAAATGTTTTTTTAAGGTCAAGACTTTCGATACCAAATTTTATATATATTTGTTCACCTATTAGTGCTATTGCTCTTATATCTATTTCATCAAGTGTGTCAATATCATTAAAGTATCTTTGAAGTTCCCCTTTATTAATACCATATATCGCTAATTGATTTTCTACTTCCCTTCTAGTTTTATTGTTTTCATGTATTTTATGAATGTTATCTTTAACTGATTGGATGAAGTCATTGTAAGTACTCACAACAATATGTCTCCCTTCATGCTATATAATGCATTTCTAAAAACTATTATATCATAACATATTATTAAGTTACTCACAATAACTTTTTCTAATTAGAATGGGCTGGATTACGCTTATTCCGAATCTTTTTAACTCATTTTTCCAGTCCGTTTTTAATCACCTTTCCCCATTCCACTTACTAAAATATATCCAGATTAACAACATCTCAGTCGCACTCCTCTGACGTCATTACCACCAATGTAAATATATAACTTTAATACAATTTTGATTTTTTTATTCAACATAAACCTTTCAGTATAACAGTAGCTAAAAACCTATTTTTTCTATATTTACCGTATCTTTAGGAAGTTTAGTTATAAACGCTAATTCTGTCAAACCTTTTAGGAAACTTGTTTTATCGCTGTAATATACAGTAGCTGTTATGATTGAATAATGTCTACCAAAAACAGTATCAAAGAAATTTGATATGACTATTAAATTGTATCTATAAGTATTTTCATTTCTGTGCTCCTGTTGCTTTAAGAAATTGTTCAATTGAAATTCCAATGCTACTATTAGTCATTCTAATAATATTTGCAACAACCATATATACACACTATCGAAAATATTATTATATAACTTTAAAATATACTATATTTTTGATTATGAGCGTTATTTAATAATGTTGTTTCTTCAAAATTTTTTTGATTCGTTCCTTAAAATCTGAGTTTCAACCACATTCGCAATTTCCATCACCTTCTATATAAATTTCTAATCGGGCCTTACCCTCACGAATATATTTAAAAGCGGTCCCTTACACACATAGCGACTATTAAACTTAGCTAAAAAATCTTGTGCTACTTCATAGCCAAGGTATGACAAAGTTGTAACTTCGCTCCCCTCATGTTGCTGATTAGAAAATCACGAGTAGTAGATGTTAAACCAATAGAATCTAATAACCCCTTTTTCTTGCTTATATAATCCATCCGCTTCTCTGTTTGATTTACAACTAAAGGCAAATTTCATATGCCTATTTCCTTTCAACTTCCCTGCTGCTAGAAGTTCACCAAACAATTCAAAAGTGTTAATATCTAGGTTTATGAAGTTGTCTTTGTTGTCCTTCTTGAAGAAGTTGTTAAACAAGACTTTTTCTATTAGCATAAATCATTCTCTCCTTAAAACACAAAAAGTGACGTTTTGGTACTGTGTTATACTTATTTTTTATATATAATTATATCACCTTTGTAATATTACTATTAATAACCTAAGCAGATGATGCAACTGTGCGTAACCTTATTGCAACTTAGCGACTTGCTTAATTACCATTTCTAAATCTCCTTTAGCTTTGTGTAATTCTCTAATCATATCACCTAAAAATGTTTGACGGTTTCCACTAGCGTCTGTTCCGATTGCTTTAACTAAAGCAGATGATTGTACAAGTAATACACATTTCTTTGAAGCTCGAGTGATTGCTGTATATACCCACTGTCTACATAAAAGTGAATATGCAGAGTAATCTAATATAACTACTACGTTTTTGATAGTTGAACCTTGTATCCGGTGACAAGTTACAGTATAAGCTAGTTCCAAACTATCGAGTTCTGACTGTTGGTAAACTTTAATTCCTAGTCCCTCGAAGTTAATCATCAAGCATTGAACTATTTTGTTTGTGTTATAGTCTATTTTCTCAAACACATCTACAACTATTCCCATGGTACCATTGAATAAATCACCAATGTTTGGTGTTGGAATACTATCACAAAACTCAACTCTTTCCTCGTCAGTTTCCAATGTTAATAAGTGTTCCTGAATCTCATTTTCAGTTAACTCATTGTCTCGCACATTATAATAATGCTCTAAATCATCATAGTAGCTGATTTCGTAGCTATTGCCCTTTACAATAACCTTGTCACCCTCCCGGAAGTCATATCCATTGTAAGACACAAACGGCTTCTCTAGGTCATTAAAGACTGATTGAGCTAGGTTATTAATTGCTTTTGCTGACATAGCACCACGTTCTTTCATAGCTACAACAACTTGGAAGTCCATTAGGTCTTGAGGTGTTTTGATATTCTTTGCTTGACCTCTTAAAACTCTCTCAACGTTTTCGGGCATATCCTCTTTGTTTTGATAGTTGACCATAATCATGTCTTTGTTCTTTCCAAACTTTATCATGCCCTCTTGGTTAGCAGAGTAAACTTGAACACCTTCACGAATCTTTGTAGCTAATTCAATGATTCCAGAATCTTGGGCTTGACGGTGAACTTGATTTAACTCAATAGTTTTGAAGTATTGTGTTTGAAGTAAATCACGAAGCACATCCCCATGCCCAATACCTGAAAGCTGACCACTGTCCCCTACTAAAATTACCTTAGCACCATCTTGAACTTTAGATAACATTTGGTTAAACAGTCCTGCATCTACCATTGAACTTTCATCAATGATTATTACATCATAGAATGATTTACCACCACCGATTTCTTCATCATCTGACTTCTTAACACCAATTCCAAACGTGCGGTGAATTGTTGCAGAGTCAATATCTTTCGATAAAAGAACCTGTGAAGCTTTACCACTCAATGCACATGCTTTATAAGTAAGGCCTAAAGAGTTTAATACCTCGACAATCCCTTTGACTACAGTAGTCTTACCTGTACCACCTTTACCATTTATAATAAACACACCGTGTAGAACACTCTCACGAATAGCATTTTTTTGCTCGTCAGTATATTTTACATCTAGCGCCGCCTCAGCGTCTTTGATTGCTTCATCAACATCAAAGCCAATTGGTGCTTCATATCTAGTAGCAAGTCTCAGTAAATTTCGTAATGTGTTGCGCTCATTGTTGTACATAAAAATAGAAGAAATTCTCTTATCCCCCTGTTGCCAATAGAAGTTTTTCTTACCATCCTCTGAATTCATATAGTCGCGAATATATGTGCCATTAACATCAAGTTCCTTGATAGCCTGTTCTAGGAACTCCCGCTCATTGACCCATGAATGCCCTTGATTAGCAATTTCATCAAAGTAGTATTCTGAGTAAGCCTTAATGCGTTTTGGACCAAACTTATCTTCCCCACGCATAAGAGCTATGTTGTCAATTCTTTTGAAGCTTAGACCTGAAACTATACATAGATAATATAAAGATTCTTTTGCTTTGAATAGCGCAATTGTAGAATTTCCAAACTTCTCAACAATCTTATTCAACATTCTCCCTGATGGGTTCAAGTCAGCAAGTTCCGAAATTAAAGCTCCTAGGTCTTTGTTTCTCTTGATTTCTCTCTTAATCTTTAGAGCTGTAGCTTCCCCGAAACCCTTTATTGTAGTTATATCAATTATATTATCTCTAATATCATCTACAATCATATTGTTAGGAAATGCTTCAAGAATCAGCTTTGATTGATACTCTGATAGAACAGCTTGTAAGAAGCGCTGTTGTGCTTCTACTGTGTCAAGTGCTTCTATATGAATACGAATAATCTCATAGAACTCACCATACTTAGCGTCTGTCTGCAAATCCGTTACTTCAATGTCATACTCTTGCCCCACATTCATAGCCATTGGAATGTTACCTCTAATAACAAAGTTGTTATAGCGATTCAGCTCAGGTTCGAAGTCACCCTCTATCTTAGTTGGTGCAACGCTCACAATGCCCCACATACTTTCTTCCTTATAGTACAGCACCTTTGCAACCTTGACTTTTAGGCGGTTAGTATTTTGGTGTAATATGTTTGGCAATTTTACCCCTGCTTTCTCCTGAATATACTTAAACGCAACCTTTTCATGTCACTCTCTTATTTTATATCATTACATTACTTTTATAAATATATTTATATTAAAAACATATATAATTAAAAAATAATATTTTTCAAAAAACACATCCAAAAATTACGAAATAATATATAATAACTAAAGTCAAAATCAACTACAAAAGGTTGGTGAAAGTTACATTATATAGGAAGGAAGATTTAGCATGGCACACATTACTAGTAAGGACTTAATGTTTCAACCCTTCGTCATGAATGACATTGGCGTGGTTGAGCTTTTAATAGAGTTTAGATACAAATATGATGATAACCTTTTCTTAGGCGGCGGTAGCACACTTGACGTTACAGGGGTTAAAGCTGTTAATCAAGAAGTGATAGCGACTTATGCTTCATTGGACAGACTAATCAATCAATGTAACTTCACGAATCAACAGTTACTTCTTATTAAAATGGTTGAAAAAGGCTACACCCATAGAGAAATCGGTGAAGCTATAGGCATTGAGAATCAGAATGTCAAGAAAGCGCTCAAGACCGTTTACAAAGCAGTCGTGAAAGAGAATGAGCGTCAATGGCGTAGAGTAATTTACACAAGCACTCTAGGTTTAAAAACAAAACAATGTAATAAGTGCGGTGAACACCTACCTGCAACAAACGAGTTCTATAGTGACAATAAATCAGCAAAAGATCGTTTACTTTCCATTTGTAAAACATGTCGCTAAATCAGCTTGTACAAAAAAGTATTGCAAATGTCACTTCCCACCGCCTTAAAGAATGAGAGGGTTAATTAATAAAATGAAAATTTTACTACCACACCTAACAGTGAACTTAGATAGTTCGCTAAATTTTGCACAACGCAAGCAAGTCATTGAACACCTTCTTAAAGAAGAAATTGAATTTCTAGCTCAGACAATGACATTGGAAGAATATCTATTGTTTACTTGGGAAAAGCAAAACACTAAAGTAATTTTGGATATGTTCGCTTACTACCTCACTAAAGAGGAAAAGAACCTAGAAGTCTTATCTCATAAGAAAGTAAAGGAAATTAGCAAAGGCTCAGAACGCTATAGTAATTTCTCTTGTCTATCAGAAGAAGATAAGGAACAACTAGGAATCACTATTAATAGTAGTGAAGATTAACTTACGCTAAAAATAACATAATAATATATCGGATTATTAGTTCGCTGCCCAAAGGCGATAAAATCCATTTTATTTTTCAGAGAAAAAGGAGCTTATATCAAAATGGCTAAATTAGGTCGTACAGATTTTATTACAGGAATCTTAGCTGAGGAACTACAAGATACACTACCAACGATGCGTGTATCAAAAGCGTTAGCTAAAGAAATCTTAGAAGGTGACACAGATAGCGTAGAAATCCAAATAACAAAAGACTTCGGAACAGCAGTTCTTGATTCAGTAGAAAAAGCGTATGTTCGTGCTATCGTTGAAAGTCAAGTTAATATTGGTTTTGGTACTTTAGGTCAGTTCAAGGTTGAAGTAAAACCTGAGCGTACTTACCGTAACCCTCAAGATGGTTCACCAGTGGTTAAACCAACTCACTTGGCTACAAAGTTTGCTGTTTCAAAAACTTTCAAGGAAGTATTAGAAAAAACAGTTATTAACTAATTCAGGAAATGATCGGTGTGATACTGTGTGAATTTCACCTTTTTATTCGGATTTTATTAAAAAAACCACTATTTTCAAATTATTTTGATAAAACCGTTTGTTAAAGTAAGATAATAATATAATATGAAATATACAAGGTTAGTCACTTACCTATTTAAGCTACTGCTAATAAACTTATTGAACGCAAGGTGTTATTCCTACCTCTTTAACATCTTGCGAACACATGAGTAAGATAATAACTAAACTCACAAACAAGACAAATACATAAATTAGGATTAAGTAAACATCTGAGACATAATTAGTAAGTAAGTTCTCTCAAAACTTGTGCAAAGCAATCTTAGAGAGCGTTACACCTAATCAAGTACTACAAAAACAACTAAAAGAACTTTGGGTGCTACCTACCCTTCGCAAGATAAAGTGAGAAGTTCTTTTTGATTTCATAACTTAAACCTCCTCAGAATCAAAGTTTGAGCGTAGTTCTTCCCTTAACTACGCTCAATGCTGAAAATCAAATATGCGTCATTAGCTCAATGGATTAGAGCAACAGGTTTCTACCCTGTCGGTTGGGAGTTCGAATCTCTCATGGCGCGCCAATAAAATTTGGGGGCATTTGACGTGGACTACGGCACTCGATTTTCTTTCGAGTATTTAGAGTTTTGAATACCCTATGCCCTACTAAAAAGGATATAACTATGAATTACTATATTTTAACATATGAAACTAACAACGAACTAGTTAATGAATCTTACTTGTATTCTAAAGAATCTGACGATAGTATAGATAACCGTTGGAAGGAAAGAGCATTTGAGATAGCGTTGGATAGGTATTTCGATATTTATGATGAAGAAGCAGAGAATCTTGAGATTTTTGCTTCAAACACAGCAATATCGAAAGATGATTACACAATGTATAGAATAGATGGTTTAATAAAATTAGAGTATCTATAAAAAGTTTATCGTATCATTGCATGTTCGACCACTGCCTAGTCAGCCAACAGGAGTGAATCCGTATTTCACCTTGTCTAATAAGCAAGCCTCTGTGAGTTCAACGCTCTCCTCCACTATGCGCTCGATTAGATAGTTACATTACATCTGCTTTTTAATCAAGAAACAACAGTTCGATTCTGTTCCTGAGCTTAATCTTATGAAGCTACTAATTGCTTAAGAGAATTGACAGCAATTATATTATTCGCAGGGTAAAATCCTGTAGGTTGCTCTATGGGAGTTGCGCAGAATGTCAATCTATTGCAAAAGCGGAGTAGATTCGAATCGTCTCCCCCCTCATATTACATCTTATATTCAGGAAACAAAGCAAAGTGAATAAAATTTTTCATTTACTCTCCTTTCTCTTTGTTTCTTTAATATAGGGTGTGATTCAGACACAGTAATCTTAAAACAAGCTAAAGAATCATTATTATTCTGTAAGGTGAATGTGTCTACTACATAACTGAATATTAAGACAATCAATTCACTATTAGAAAGACGTACTATTCTAATAGTGTTTTTTGTTGTAATTGGGGCTTAGTTTAGTGATAAAACGTTAGATTCCTAACCCAAAGTCATTGGTTCAATCCCACTAGCCCCTACAATAAAATATTGAATTTACTAGAGTAAAGGAGAAATGAGAAATGTTACACATTAGAAAAATTAAGACTATGTATGGTCTTAGATATGCAGTAGTTGACTTATACACACATTACGCAGTAAAGCTTGATAAACTTGGCAAATCTGTGAAGAAAAATGGAAAAGTTGAATACGATAAAAAGCAAACTTATCACGCTGTAGATTACAGTGGTGGCGTTGCTATCTTCCCTGTTACACCAAATGGCTTATTACAAGCGAAAGCTGTTCAAAAGTCAGTTAAAGCAGGTGCTAAAAAATAATGGCAAAGCGCACTAATTCAATACAACTAAAAGGTAAACTTGATATTGATTGGACTTTAGGAGAGTTAATCGTAACTGAATCTGTTAAAGATGGCGATTTCAAGTATAGCCTAAATAAATTACTGGAAGAATTTAATGGTAAAAACATCACTCTTTCTATCAAAGAAGAAGATTCAATCGCAATTATTAACGAGTTCAATGTATCTTCTGAAACAGATGCAGAACAAGAAGAAGACTTATTTAAGGAAGATTAATAGATGAACACTAAACAACTTCCTAATGAAATCGTTGAAGAATACAAGTATCGAATCTGTGAGAACAAAAAGATTCTTGGTCTTACATGGGAAGGTATTTGTGAACTTCTTAACAAAGAGCTTAAACTTAATTTCGGTGAATCATATTATCGCAAATGGTATAAAGCTTTCAAACAAGGTAGAGATTACGCTATTAAGCAGAACGCTAATACCTCTGGAGAACTAGAAGAATTAAACGACAAAATTAAAGAGCTTGAGATTGCTAAAATGCAAGTTCAAGACCAAAAGCGTGAGTACAAACAATTCTTACGCCACGAAGCAAGGTTGGATAACTTGCTTAAAAAGCTGATTGACTCTATTAAAGATGAAATCAACAACGCTAGACCACTTAACTACAAGAAAGCAGATGTTAAATATAATGGTGACACATCTCTTACTTTAATGTTATCAGACCTTCACAAAGGAATGGTAACAGATAACCATTGGAACACATTTAATGAAGAAGTGTTCTATGAACGCATTGAACAAACAATTAATGAAATAATAGCTTATCAAGAGTTAACAGGAGCTAGAGAGCTTCATATCATGCAATTAGGTGATTTAATTGAGGGCAATCTACACCGCCTTACTAAGATTGGTGAAACAGAAACCGCAGTTGAGCAAACTAAGTCAGTAGCTGAAGCTTTGGCTAGACTTGTCGCTATTCTAGCAAACTACTTTGAAAAAGTTAAAGTTTACAGTGTCAAAGGTAATCATGACAGAATTTCTTCTCGCAAAGAGGAGGAAATTAAGACTGAGAGTTTCCATGATTTTGTCACATGGTATATGGGAGCTCGTTTAGAAAACTTGCCGAATGTTACTATGATGGACAACAAGTATGACAGCGAAATCATAGTAGCAACAATCTTAGGTAGAACTTACTTCGGTGTTCATGGTCACTTAGACAACTATAGCAAAGTGATTCAAGACCTAACAATGATGATTCAAAAGTTCCCTACTGCTATTTTCGCAGGTCATATTCACAAGAATTTTGAGAATGAGATTCATGGCGTAGACCTAATAGTAAATGGTGGTTTCGCGGGAACGAACAACTATTCAAAAGACAGTCGCCTACTTTCTAAGGCACACCAAAAACTACTATGGCTTGATAGAAATGGTCGTAAAGCTACATTCTATATCAAGTATTAAGGAGCATGAAAACAATGGAAGAAACAAAATGTCAAGTATGTACAACATATGATGCTTTCGAAAATTTAATTGAAATCGGCACTGAACCTAAGCAAGCCTTTCATATTGCCGTATCACAGTTAATTGCTAGCACGTTAGAAACAGCTATTGAAGAAGCATATGACGAAGGTTATGAAGTAGGCTTCAAAGAAGCTTCTAATGATATAGCTGAAATCGTTGGTTCATATGCGAAAGCTGTAAAAGAAGCGTAAGTTACAAAAACTACTGCTAGATCTAAAAAAACGACTAGAAATTAATCGTAATGATTTAATCGTTTTTCGATTAGCAACACCAATTTAGTTTTAATTTCCCAGTCGCACTAGCGAAAAGTTTGAATGGGCTAAATTTAGCGTTGTTCAATACATTACTTTAGCTGAGCTAATTTTAATGAAATCAACTCACCCCGCTTCTTAAGGGCTCATATAGCGTTGCTTATGTAAAAGAATTATTTAATATCAAAGGATAACACACAATGATTGCAAAATTAGATTATTTAAACTATATGCACTCATTAAAAGGCTCTATCTTTAAGATTTTGCCACTATATGAGGAAGGTGTTTCTACGCTACCTGACCACATTAATTCAGTTATTTTTGAGGTTCATAACGTAAAAGAAATCACACCTGAATATGATGGCGCATGGATTGTTCAAACTCATGCTATTCTTAATGGATTGCTTAAAGAGTGTATTAAAGAGGACAATAAACCATTCATTAAAAGCAAAGTGTTTGGAACTATTGACACGATTGAAAAACAAATACAAAAACTAGAACAGGAATGATGTAATGTTTAGCGCTTGTAGAAAAAGGGTTCGAGCTAATGATAACACAATTAAAGACTTGTAAAATTCCACAAAAAGACAAATGGTGAACTATATCTTAGATTCTCCTTCCCTATCTTATGTTTTTATTGATATGCAGGAAACATTACCAATCCCTAGTATCGTAAATGACATTAGATCTTTTTATGGGCGTAAATTCTTGTTTTTTCCTGATTTGGAGAGACTTCACTTACCTTGTTACAAACATGGTTGATGATGAAATATATCCTCAGTTAATCGGTGAACTTTATAACACTGAGTTCCCTATTAAAACGAAAGAAAAATCAAGGTGGTTACTAACACTGTTGGTTAGACCAATCTATAAAACAGAAAAAATAAATATTAAAAAGCCTTGTATAATGACTGACAAGATTTACTCTCAGGATGATAACTCTCTATTCCCTTTCCTAATGGTTCAGTTATTTTAAAACTACCTTAGCAAATCACATTCCTGAAATTAACTCAACTGTAACCATATATCAGAATCAGTATCAAGTTACCGTATCAATGGAACATGTAATGAACGGTATTGGTTACATTGAAATCCAACTGTAAAGGATTCCAATAACATGATTAAACAAAGTTCAACAGTAGAGTTCTTCTCAAACATATATCAAATTTTAATCACTGATGAAGAACTAATGAGATTATTAAAATATGAGCCTAAAGGATATGACACTCAAGAAAACTATCATCCCGACCCACTTGACCCTAAGTTACCAAACTTAGTAAACATTGAAAGTGATGATTATTGGAAACTAGTTGACGAGAGAGTTGTTTTAGGCGAAAAAACCTCTGACCTAATAGAAAATAAACTATGCAAGATTTACATTTACGAAGGTAGACGTAGACCTGTAATTGAAAGCTATCTAGTAGCACAACAAGAGGTTAACATTGACATTTTTATTCATGAATCATTTGACAGAGATTTAAGAATATCACGAATATCTGACAGGATTAATGAGCTGATAGCGTTAGAGCGTATTGCAGGCTTTGGTAAGCTCGAATACAAATCAGGCAACCCTCGTGAAGCCCCAACACATTATAGACGCTTCTTACATCAATACACAATGAATGTGAGTAAGAAATAATGCACCACATTGAAAATCTAGACTACGATAAGAATTTATTTATTTTCGGTGAAACAGTAGATACGAAATTTGGTTCTATCAGATTTTTAACCTATCGAGAATATCTTAGTCATGCTGCTGAGATAAATCTTATCGCTCAAAACTCTCTACACATCTACTACAACTATAGAAATCAACTAAAAGAAGCTATGGCAGATGAATCAAGTCTAAAAGCCTTAACGGAAATCAAGGAAGCAGACCTATTAGAGATTGTTCTTAGTACACGACAGTTGTTAAATGCTTATTTGAAGATTTTTCAATTAGTGTTTGATGGAAATGAAGAAATACAATACGAAATAATCTTTGAATCTAGTGAGAGTTTTCACTTTGTCAGAAGATTAATTATGGATATGAATGTAATCACAGAAGACAAGGTTTCTCCTAACGAAGAAATTCAAAGAGCTATTGAACGCTCTAGAAGATTTAAACAACAATCCTCACAGGAGCAGACATTTGTTGATATTGTTACTTCTATTGTCGCAAGTACAAGTAACAGTTTTGATGATGTATGTAGAATGAACATTTTTCAAGTTTACGCTATTTATGCTCGTGTTGGAGCTATCTATAACTATCAGACATCTACCCTATTTGCCACAGTTGCAGAGAAGGTAAACATTGAATCTTGGAATAAGCATATTGACTTATTCAAATTAGAAGATGATGTAATATCTAAGAATGAATTTGACAAGAAATTTGGTGGGCTACTTCAAATGTAGCTCATACACAATATAAATAAATGGAGGAATTTACTCAATGGGTAAAATCGTAATTCAAGACACAGCAGATGTAACAATCACTGACCTAGAAACAGGTAAAGTGGTACTAAACGCGGAAGCACAGTTAGCAGGTATCAAAGGCTCTATCTCAGAAGAAGACCTTAAAGGTGGTATCGGTAACAAAAAACTTTACAAAATTCGTACTGACAAAGCAATTGATTTAGCAATGCGTTCAGCAGTAGCTGATATTGAGTATTGGGCAATGACTCAAGGTGTAGCTGTAGAAGAAAACGGTAAAGGTCAATTCACAGCAAATACTAAAGGTATTGTTGTTGTAGACAGCGCCACTTCTGCAAACGAAATCGTATTACCTGATGGTGCTATCGTAGGAACTAAAGCACAAGTTGAACTACCTGATGGTACGCAAGAGACTTTAAATGTTGTTGTTTCTTTAACAGACAAAACTAAGAAAGCTGTTGAATTAGCAGGAGCTAATGGCACTTTCAAAGCAGGACAAGAGTTACATGTATTCTATCAAGAGGAAGTAGAAGGTCAAAGAATTTCTATTGATTCTACTAAGTTCGCAGGAAAATACAGAGTAGAAATGAAAACAATTGCTTATGACTTAGATACTGCAAAAGTAAAAGCAGATATTCTATTTGATTTCCCTGAAACAATCCCTAGTGGTGAGTTTGATATTTCATTAGAGAACGGTAATGTTTACACACCTGAAATCAATTTTGCAGTAATTAACCCTAAAGGTGCAGATGAAATGGGTTCAATCCTGCTTAAACCACGTAAATAAGAAATATAATAATATGTCATAAAAACTAGGGCGAGAGGTCAACCTCTCCCCTTTTTATTTCTAAACTATTAACCGATAAAAAGGAGATTTTACCATGACAACAAAAAGACAGTCACCAATTAAATTAAAAGAGATTCTAGCTGAATCTAAGAAAGTAGATGTAATGTCTACATTCGTAGTTGACCCTGAGACTAAAAAAACAGTTAAGTATAACGAATACTTTGACCGCACTCAAGTTGAGAAGCTAACTCTTGAGCTATTCAACGATATGCAGTACGCAATCGAAAAAGAATACAGTTTCTTTGAAAGTGAAGAACAACTAATTAAATATGAGCTATTGCTTATTATTAAATACTTCTCTCACTTTAAAAATGAAATCGGTGACACGTTCGAAGAAAAGATTATGGCAATGGAAGCATTAATGAAGATTGGTTTATTTGACCTATTCTTCGATGAAATTTTTGACCAAAATCAAGTTGGAGAAGTAATCGAACGTGTAAACAAGGTTGCTGAAAAAGCTGTATTGGCTCAAGAAGCAATTAATGAAGCATTAGAAACAAAAGGAGATTTTAAATAAGTTAGGGTGATGTAATTGCCTACATTCAGTAATATCAAGGATTTAGAAAAATATGTTCAAGGTAAAGTGAAGGACACCATTAAAAGCCCACAAGTTCTAAACGTGTTTAGACACGCAATGGTAGATTCTGTTTACACAGAAGTCTATGACTATTATGAGCGTAGTTATGATGCTGGCAGTCTTTCTGACGCTAGAAATATGGTATTTACAAAACATAAGCTTAATGGAAATACCTTCGCTTCTGACTTTGAAAACCTCACTAGTGATTCAATGGATGGCTATTTTATTTCAGAGCTAATTGAAAATGGAAGTGATGTACAGCACACCTCTAGCAATTCTGAGAATGGTTGGTATAACCCTGATGAAAAATGGGCTGAACCTAGACCATTTGCAAAAGCAACAGCAGAAAAGCTAGATAAAACTACTTATAACAAACACCTTAAAAAAGCTTTAGAGCAAGGTATCAACAATTGAAGGAGGTGAGAAAATGGCAATTAAAATACCTCCTGTAACTAATGAAGAATGGCTTGAATGTAATGAGTGGAATAGAAAGATTGTTAATAAGTTCTTGAAACAACAACATCTATCAGATAAAACACTTAAACAATATACAAGCGCATTAAAAATCTTTGTGAGATATGTTAAAGATGAATTTGACAACAGCCCTATCCACAAATTAAAAGCAAGACACGCTTTAGATTATCAGAATCACTTGATGTCATTAGAGTTATCTTCTAATGCTGTTAAGTTCAAACGCTCAGCAGTAAGTTCACTTTGTAACTATATTGAACTTTACTATGGCGAAGACTACCCTGAATTTAGAAATATCTTCAACAAGGCTATTCCCTCCCCTCCTAAACAGCTTGTGAGAGAAAAGAATATTGTAGCGAAAGAAGATATTGACAGGCTTATTGCAGAGCTTGAAAAAGAAGGTGAGTATCAAATGATTGCTTACTTCTTATTAAGCTACAGCACAGGCGCACGTAGAGCAGAAATTGCTCAGATGAAAAAAGAGTTCTTTGATATGCCTAAGGTAAAGAACAAAGACTTCTACGCAACACCTCATGTTCGTGGTAAAGGTAAAGGTAAGGTTGGTAAACCGATCAAACTGATGTATAGCAAAGAAGCTAGACAAGCTATTTTAAAATGGCTTGAAATTCGTGGTGAAGACGATAACCCATATGTTTTCGTTCGTAAGTTTAAGAATGGTGAAACAAAAGAACTTAGTCCTGACGCTTTCAATGCGTGGTTTACTAATAAGTTCAATTATATCTTAGGATATAAACTAACACCCCACGCACTTAGACGCTCAAGAGCGACACACTTAGTAGTTGAAGAAGGAAAAGACATTAATAAAGCTAAGGTGCTTTTAAATCACATCTCTACTGAAACAACATCTATCTATGTTATAAAAGATGATTCAGATGAACTAGATGATATTTTCTAATACTTTGAATTACATCCCTACCCTATTTCGGTTAGGGGTTTACTTGAGGGTTTTAGACTGCAACAAAATAGTTGCACAACGACGAATAAAGAAGGAGCTAAACATTTTGAGTATTACAAATAACGAAGTAAAGTTTTTGGTTTCGTTAGATATTGATAAAGATAAATCCAAAAAAAGGATTGATACATTCTTATCTAAAGAAATGAAAGATAAAAAACTAACTTTTGGTGTAAATGTTGGTGCATCTAATAAAAACATCAAAACATTTTTAGACAAGCATAAAAATAAAAACATTAACCTTAGTTTTGATGTTGCAGTTGGACAAAGTAAAGCAAACATTCAAACTTTCCTAAACAACCAAAAACAAGCTAAGAAATCTTTGATTTTCTATGTTAATGAACAAGCAACACAAACTACAGTCAAGAGTGCTTTAAAGAAAATTCAGGTGCAACCACTACAGATTTCTTTTGGTGTAAATTATCAACAATCTAAAGCAAATATTAACAAATTTATAGAGACTGTTAAAGTAAACCAAAAACCAATTGAGCTTATTTTAGAAAAAAAGGCTAGTGTCGAAAACATTAATAAAAGCCTAGAAAAAATTATTTTCGCTAAGGCAAAAGTAAAACTAGAACTTGCTAAAGGCGCATTTAATCATATTAAAGACACTGTTGAAACGAAAGAACTACAAGGTCTTAAAACTGTTATGGAGCTTGATGTTGAAAAAACGAAGCTACGCATTTCAGAACAGATTAATAAAATGTCTTTACCGAAGTTCAAAATTGATGTTGTCGCAAATGTTACACCTGTCGTTAGCTCAGAAACAGTACAAGCTACTGTTAAAGAAGCACCTTCTCATGTAAAAGAAATACCCTCACCTCCTACTGACTTTAATGAAACTATTGGAGCACTTAAAGAACTCCGCTCTATTCTTATAGATATTAATACTAAAATGACTGACTTGAAAAAAAATACGTCTGAGGATACCAGTTTGGGAAAACAATTCTCAGACAGCGGAGCTAAATTTTTAGAGATTGGCGAAGCAATTACTTCAACAACAGAAGCATACACAAATTTAAAAGGTGCAAACAACGAAGCAACAGAAGCATCGAACAAAGGATCTAAAGCTGCTAATTTATTATCTTTTGCTTTTGGTGGTCTTGGTGCTGCTGGTATGGTGGCAGGCTATGCTATTCAGTTTTTTACTGCTAGGTCTGAGGAAGCTAAAAAAGCAAAGGAAGAACTTAGAGCTAAAAATGAGCAAGAAATCAAGTCATTTGCAGACAATGAAAAAGCTATTGATAGCTTATTATCTAAATATAGTACACTTTCAGCAGAAAGCAAAGGACAACAACTAGATTCTCAAAAGTATAAAGAATTACTTGATACTCAAAATGAACTAGGTAAACTACTTCCTAACTTAGTTAAAGGTGAAGATGAATATGGTAATAAAATTCTAGTTTCTTCTATGCAAGCCGAAACTAAAGTTGACATTCTAAAACAAGAGCTTGAGGTTCAAAAACTACTTAATGCTGAAAAGGGAAAAAAAGAGCAAGAAGAAGCAGAAGAGACAGCCAGAGACACTATCAAAGACGCCAATAAAGACAAAGAAGCAAACCTAAAAAGTGCTGGCCAATATGTCTACACAATGGATTTAGTAAGTAAAAACTACAAGGAACTTAGGGATGAACTTACTAAGGGCATAAATCTTGAAGGAGAATGGTACAGTAGTAAATCTGTAAAGAGTATTGATGATGTAAGACTAGCAATTGAAAGAACAAAAGAAGCTTTAGCTAAAAAGACTGAGTTAAATCTTTCTGATGGTGCTATTCGTAGGTTAGAGAATACTCAAGAAGGATTAGAACAAATCTATTTCGAGCTTCTACAAGGTCAAAAAGATGTTATGTCAGGTTTAAATGTATTAAAAACAGGATATACAAAAGACCTAGAAGATACCATTAAATTGACGGGAGACTTCTCTAAAGAAGGTCAAGAAGTATTTGAAGATGTTGCTAACAGTGTTATCAACTTAGCTGAAACTGAGTCTGATTTAGATGATTTCAATGAAGCTATAACTATGGCGTTAGGTAAAAAAGATGCTGATATTGAGAAAAACTTTACTGAATTAGCAGATACTATTTCTGAAATGAAAAAAAGTGGTATAACTGATGCTGAAGAACTTGAGAAAAAATATGGTGATTCATTTTCTAAAATTAAGAAAAGTATTCTAGATGCTCTTGTTAAATCAGGTATAAAAGAAGGTACTGCTCTTTATGAATCATATGAAAAAACTCTTGATACATTCATAAAATCTAAACTTAACGAAGAAAAAGCAATTAAAGAAATCATGGAAACTCAAGGTAAAGGGCGCAAAGAAGCTGAGGAATATTTCAAAACTCATAACGAAGGCGCAGAAGGTCTTGCCGATGTTATAGACCCTATGGTGGAGTACGCACAGAAAATCAAAAGTTTCAGCTCTCTAGGAGAGGAAATGCTAGGTGTCACTGGTAAACAAATATCAGAGACAAACGAGTTGACAGGTATTTATAAATACCTTTCGAGCGTAACTAATAAAACAACAGATGAACAGGCTAAACTAGAAGACGCTATGAAAAAGCTAAAGGCTCTCTACCCTCACCTTGTTAAAAATGGTGAGATTAGAATTGAAAGCATAGAGGCTGAGAATAAGATGAATAAGATTCTTACTGAATCTTACAAAAACTTATCAGATGGTAAGTACAACTCAGAAGAAGAGCAAACTTACTATTCTGCCGTTGGTGCAAAAGCTCGTGTTGAAAATCTTCAAGTAGAGCTAGAGGCATTAGAAAAAGCCAAAAACTTCCATGAAAAAAATGCATTGCTTATGTCTGGTTTTAGCGGTGTTGCGGGATTGGCTATGAAGGCTACTGCAATAGCATACCGATCTAGATATGATGCAACAAAAGCTAAACTAGATCAAGAATTAGCAAAATTGAACACAGGAATCAATTCTTTAAGTACCTCTAATGATAAATACTCTAAATCTAGTGATAAAGCCAGTGAATCAACAGATAATTACTCTAAATCTAGTGATAAAGCCAGTGAATCAACAAAAGATGCAAAAAAAGAGCTATCAGAATTAGAGAAAATTACTAATAAGTATACTTTAACACTTGATAAGCTTAACACTTCTTTAAAAGAGGTTGAAAGTAGACAAAAGAAATACCCTACTTACTCTAAACAGTATAGACAAGCTCTTGCAGATGAAAACAAATTACTTCAACAGCAAAACGACATATATAATCAAAAACTAAAAGACCTCAATGGAGTAACTAATTCAAGTTCAACAACTGTCTCAGGCACAGGTGGTACAGTTAGACCGAAAGGTTGGTCAGGACAAATTACTTCGCAATATGGTACTCGTTCTGATAATCACAGAGGTACTGATATAGATGGTAAAATCGGTGATATTCTTGAGTCAAACATCAACGGTAAAGTTTTAAAAGCAGGTGACGCTACTAAGATTGGTGAAGATAAGTCATATGGTAATTTAGTTATTATTCAAGATGCTAATAACAACAAACATTACTATGCTCATATGAATGATGTATCTGTTGTTAAAGGTCAACAGATTACAGCAGGAACTAAGCTAGGTACAATTGGTAACACTGGAACTGTTAGAAGTGGTAGTGGTGGAGATGGTTCTCACCTTCACTATGAAATTAGAAATTCTAGTAACCAAACTATCAATCCTAGTTCATATATTACTAGCGCTAGACAAGGTGTAACCTCAGGTGGTAGTTCTAAGGCAAGTGGAAATTCAACTCAAGCCACAGTTTGGAACTTCTTTAAATCTAAAGGACTTAGCGATAGTGCTGTTGCAGGGATTATGGGGAATATTCAACAAGAATCTAGCTTTAGCTCTACAGCAGGTAAAAACGCTCAAGGTAGCGCCTTTGGTATTGCACAGTGGCGAGGTAGTAGACTATCAGAACTAAACTCTTTCGCAAAGAGCAAAGGAACTAGTGCAAATGATTTAGGAACACAGCTTGATTTCATGTGGAAAGAGCTTCAAGGCAAAGAAAAACAAGCTCTACATTCATTAAACAGAACACTAACTGCGACCGAACATGCTTCAAACTTCAATACTCTTTATGAGCGTAATGGAGAAAAAGCAGGTAGCAAAGGGCACAACAACAGAGTTAATTATGCAAACAACGCTTATAACACTTATGCAGGCTCAGGAGCTACAGCAGGTGGTGGCTCAGGTAATGATGATTACGCAAGAGCGCAATCTGAATCACAATCTATGATACAAGCTATCATGGCTAATAATGATAAAATATCAGAAAATCACTTCAACGCTATCAAGTCACAAATGGATGCTTATAAACGTGATAGAGATATAGAAGACAATGCTATTGTAAAACAAGCAGAACTTCAAAAAAATATGCTTGAATACTCAAAAGCGTATGAAGATAGCGTTAATAAACAATATACTGCCGAACAACGTAAGCTAAAAAGTTATCAAGCTGAATATGCATATATCCAAAAAATGTATGATGTAGGTGGTTTAGATTTAAACCAACAAGACCAATTGATTGATAGAAGATATGAGCTACAACAGCAAATGTTGCAATCTCAAAATCAAATCAAAGCTTACTATAACGAGATTATCAGTGGTAAATTATCAGGCTACGATTATAAGCAAGACAAGTTTGCTAAAACCCTTGAGTGGGAAGAAGTTAAGATTCAATCGCTTGATAATACAAGTGAACGATACAGAAAAACTCTTGAAATTATGGCTAACACTCGTAAAAGCCAATTAACTACTGCTAAACAAGAAATTGACTATATAAACCAAATGCTAAGTAAAGGGAATCTTACAATTGAAATGTATGAGGAACTTACTTCTAGAGCAGGCGAACTAAAAAAAGAACTTGTTGAACTTAATGAGGCTTTACATCAATTAAATTATGAAAAGGTTCAAGCTGTCGCTACTTCTCATGATATTAAAATAGATGATATTGAATTCGAGCTTAGCTACAATCAGTCATTAAGAGGGTTGCTTGATGAAGGCTCAGGAGACTACTTAGAAACTCTTAAATCTGATATGGAGCTTTATCAAAAGCAACTTATAGAAGTTAAGCAAAAAGAAATAGACATGAAGGCAGAAATGCAAGGTATGGACTTAGGCTCAAAAGAGCTTCAAGACCTCGAAGAGCAACTTGAAGAAGTTGCTTTATCATATCTTAGTGTCCAAAAATCTGTTAAAGACACTCAAGATGCTATTGATAACTTTACACAATCAATTGAAGATAAAATTGAAGAAAAGCGTGAAAAGCTTGCAGATGATATGATAAACGCCTTAAAAGACGCCATAAATGAAGCTAAAGACATTCAACTTAGTGCTATTGATAAGTTAATTGAAGCTGAGGAAGAGCGTCACGAAAAAGTGATGAAACAGTATGACAAAGAGCTTGAAGCTTATACTAAAATCATTGATGCTAAACGCAGAGAGATACAAGATGCTGATAGAGATAGAACTCATGGCAATAAATTAGATGAGCTTAACACTCAAAAACAAGAGCTACAAAACAAATTAAATCTTCTTTCTAACGTCAATACTTATGAAGGTATTAAAGAGAAAGAAGAGCTTCAAAAACAAATTGCAGAGATTGAAAAACAGATTAATGAAGAAAAATACCAATATGAAAAAGACCTGCGTGAGCAACAGCTTGATGATATGCTTGACGATAAAACTGAGCATATTGAAGACCTAAAAGATAAAGAGGATGAACACTCCAAAGAGGTTCTTAAAAATCTTAATAGACAAAAAGAATATTGGGAAAAATATTACTCTGACTTACTAAATGACGAAGCTGAGTTTATTAGACTTAAAGAGCTTATGATGAAAGGTCACTACGAAGAGATTACAGCAGAATACAATAAATATATTGACATGCTAAAGGCTAGTCTACCTGACCTTGAGGATACATTCGATGGTACTATGGAAGCCGTTGGTGCTCAAATCCGTGAGAATGTAATAAATAAAATGGAAAGTCTATTAGATAAAATCAAAGAGGTAAAAGCAGAAATTGAAGACTTGAATAGACTAAAGGACACTGTAACAGGTGAACATGATTTCAAGACTGATGCCCATAATACAGTTGAAAACGCAGGTAAAACAAAATCACTTACCGATGCTGATATGAAAGTTATTATGGCTAAGTTTATGAATGAGGAAATTGCAGGCAAACTAAATCCTCAAACAGATGCAGTTAGAATTAAAAACATCAAAGATAAAGCTGATAAACTTGCAAGCGAAGGTAGAAAAGAAGGCTCTCAAATAGACGCCAACCAATCATTAGGCTCTCTCTTTGACTCAATGTCAAAAGAACAACTATCTCAAGTTGGTGGATACTTCGATAAAAATGCTAGTAATAGTGGTTTCTCTACACAAGAGTACTTAGATTACATCAAAAAGTTTGGTCAAACAGCAGAAAAAGGAAAAGTTATGACTCATGGTGATAAGCAGGTAATGCTTGCAAAATACATGAAAGAAACTCTAATGCCTCAAGCTGACACTAAATCCAAAAAAGATGCCATTAATGGGACAGCTACAAAAATTGCTGATTCAGGAAGGAAAAATACTTCTCTTATCTCCCCTAACGTTTCCTATAAACAATCACTTAGCAAGTTATCAGGTAAACAACAGGCAGAACTTGGTCAGTACATGTTGGATAACTCAGGTGTTATTAGCTTCACTGAGCTTAAAGATATTTTAATTAGATATGCTAGTAATCTAAGATTAAATCAATCTAATGATTTTATTGGCTCTCCTGCTAGTATGGATGTAGGTGGTATGACTAAAGGCTTTGGCTCTACAGGTGGTACAGATGGTAAAGGTGGTAGGTTAGCTCTACTTCACCAAAATGAGATTGTGAGCAATCCCCTTGACACAGAACGCATGTTACGCATTTCTTCTATCATGGACAATATAATGCGAACTATCAACGGTGCAATCGCCCTCCCTACTCAACCAAAAGTAAGCACAGTTAGTACACCAACATCAACAGATAACTCAACTGTTGTTCATGTCAATATTGACAAGTTTAATGGAACTAAGAACGATATTGATAAATTGGGCGACCAAATTAAAAACAGACTATTAAGAGAGAAAGGAAAACGATAAATGAAACAAGCAATACAATTTATGTATGATGGTGTTTCTTCTGAGGATATGGGAGTTTTTATTGCTTGGAGTGACGATGGTCTATTCGAAGAAAACTTCCTCCCTAACAGACAAATCATCGAGAAAAAAATAGCAAATCGTGAAAAACCTTACTTTCAGAGAGTGGAACATGAGCCACTCTCTTTTAGTTTGTCTTTTGCTATTGCAGATTGGGAGAACAAAGACACGCTGAGGAAATTAGCTCGTTGGTTCTTCCAACCACATTATAAGCCACTAGTGTTTGATTCAAACCCAAATAGAGTGTTTTATGCAATGTTCGAGGGTGATAGTCAACTATTTCACAATGGATTAAATGAGGGATATATCGAATTAAATATTAGATGTGATTCCCCATACAGCTACTCTTTTGAACAAACAAAGGAAAACATTGAGCTTCGTGATATTAACGTTGGTTCTAATGTTGTATTAGATGATTCAAATTTCTCTTTGGGAGATATGAGCAATATGCAAAATACATCTAATGGTTTAACAATAGACACTACTCTATCAACATGGGGAAATGTTTATGCAACTACTAGTAATTGGGGAGGAATAACTTAATGGAAAAAACTAATGGTGGATTAGAACTAGATATTACTACTAATACCACATTTGATAATGATGATATAAAAGAAACAATTGTTAACTATGGTAAAAATTTTTCCGCTATCGAAAAGTATTTAAGAGAATCAACAAGCTCACCAAATAACCTTGCTGTTGGTCAAATGATTGAAAAAGGAAAGATTATTTGGAATGAAAACCCTGTAATCGGTAGTTATGTTGGTTGGGTAAATATTCGTGAAGGTAAACATGCGCCTAGTTGGAAACCAAATGTTAATTACACTGTAGGTCAAGAAATTAAAGCAACACCTGATAATGGAAACATTTATCGTTGTGTAACAGCAGGGAAAAGTATGGTTAACTCCCCTACTTTCCTTCAATCAGAAGGTGTTGAGTTTTATGATGCCATAGGCAATAAGTGGTTTCCTAACTACAACTATAAAGTTAATGATGTAATCTTCCCTACAAACGGTAGTAAATTATATTACTACATTTGTGAAACAGAAGGCTTAACAGGTGAAAATGAACCTGTATGGTCAAGTGTTGTAACAGGGACTACAGTAATTGACAAGTCTGTTGTGTGGAGAAAAGAAGCAACAGTTAAATGGAAACAAGTAGGTATTTCCTCAGAATTTAGACCATTCGGTAAGGTTGAGTGATATTATGACTAATTGGTCAAGATTGAGTGTTCCTAGAGGTATTTATACCTCCCCTCCTTTCTTCATTTCAAATGACTTAGACAAATATATCGCAAATATCAAAGAGTCAGCAATCAACATTCACAACCAAACGATAGAATACTATTATAGAGTTTCCTACAATCAAAACGAATGGACTGATTGGAAAAGAATGTACATAACTTCTTATGACCTCTTAGATGAATATGTTTTGACAGGTTTGTATATCCAATTTCAAATAGTCATGGTTGCTGATAATGAGTCTGTCAAGCCTTATCTACAAGCCTTTGAAATGAATTTAAAACCATATGGTTTCTTAGAGAATACAGGTGACTTCCCTATCAAACCTAAGTTATGGATTAGAAAGAAAAACGGTAAAGGAAATATTGCAATTATTAACTTTACAACAGGTCAAAGAGTTGAGTTTAAAGACCTTAATAACAACGAAGAAGTATATATTGATTGTGAGAACGAAGAAATTGTTTCAAGCAATCAAGTTAACGGTGTTTACAGGTATGATTCACATAACGATGAATACCTAGAGCTAATTAGAGGAAGCAACTACATCACATCTGAGGGTGACTTTGACCTCGACATTAGACATAAAGCAATACTTCTACAAGAATAAACAGGAGGAATGAATAGTGAAGATAGGTGAAATTGATTATAACCTAAAACTACCTAAAAAAAGTCTTTTTCTATGTAAACCAAATAAAAGCACTATCGCTAAAATCAATGAAGCCTATGATGTACAATACTACACAAAGTTAAGTACAGTTAATGAGCTTTCATTCAAAATTCCAACAATCATTATTAAAGATGAAGTCCCAATGGATAATCCAAATATCGAGCGTATTAAGCACCGATATATTTTTAAATATGTTGTTGGTAATATGACTGAATATTTTCTTTTCAATGAGTCTAATAAAGGTTATGGTGATGAAGATTATATTGAGTATAGAGCTTACTCGTTAGGTGTTCAATTAGGCGATAAAAATGTTCGTGAATACGAAAAAGTTGGTAACTTAAAAGAGGTTGCAAATGGTGTTCTTGAAGATGTTTACGGTAGCTTGTTAGAAGTTCCTATTAAACGTTGGACTGTCGGTTATGTTGACAGCTACTTCACTACTTCCGAAACAGCAGAAAGAAAATACAATGTAAGCTCTATGTCCCTATTAGAAGTTATGTATGACATTGCGACTAAATGGAACGCTGTAATCAAGTGGAACACTGAGGATTTAGTAATCGAGTTTCATAAAGCTGAGAATGTAGGATTAAATAAAGGATTTTATATTCGTGATGGAAAATACTTAGAAAGCTTTGACCTATCAGTTGATAGTAGCACAACAGTTACTCGCCTAAGAGCATTTGGCTCAGATGGATTAACATTCAGAAAAATAAACCAACTTGGAGAAGACTATATACAGGACTTCTCTTTTTATATGTATCCATTTGAATATGATAAAGAAAACAAAAGAGTTATTAAAAGCTCAGATTACATGAGTGATAACTTATGTATTGCGCTAACAAAGTATGAAAACTTAGTAAAAAGCTTAGAAAGTGACTTTGAAACTATTTCTAAGAAAATTGAAGCTCTACAAGCAATCCTTACAATTGAATCTGATAGACTTTCTAAAATAACAGTAGAAAGAATGCTATTAGAAGATGAAAGGGATGTTCTTTTAGCTGATTTCCAAACTGATAAGAGTCTTTGGGGTAAAGATGGATATAACGACAGAGGCACTAAAGATGGAACTGAAAGACATGCTGAGGTAATTGAACTACTTAGAGCAAAAGAGATTGAGGAATCTAACCAAAAAGCAGTCGTTGACAATGCTAGATTCGATGTACAAGATGCAGAACGTGAAAAGCAAGTCCACTTAGATAAACTTAAACCTTCTACTAACTTTACTAATGATGAATACGCAGAGTTACAAAACTTTATCATTGTCCAAGAGTATACAAATGACTCTATCACTCACCCAGAAGATTTGATGAAAGAAGCTAAAACAATTTTCAAACAAAGTCAAGAACCAAAGATTCAATTAACTGTAAGCATTATTGATTTCCTCTCAGTTATAGAGTGTCAAAATGATTGGGATAAGTTAGGTCTAGGTGACAGTATCAGAATACGATACGATAGGCTCAAAGTTAATATTCTAGCAAAAATCATTGAAATCAATTATGACTTAGAGAATTTTGAAATCTCTTTAACTATCGCTAACGAGAAAGACCTCAAAGATGGTAGCGCATTGTTGATGGACTTGCTAAATAAAGCAGACCTCACTTCTACTATTGTGTCGATGGACAAAGATGGTTGGAATCTATCGAAAGAAAACAACGGTAAAATCAATGAAATTATCAACAATAAGTGGGACTCATTAAAAAATGCTGTCCTAGCAGGCTATGACCAACAAATAACTATCTCAGAGCGTGGTATCATCGTTAAATCGCTTGACGACCCTGATAGTTGGTTAGTTATTCAAAACGGCTTCTTGGCTATCACAAATGACCGTGGTAACACATGGAAACATGCAATCTCCAAAGACGGTATTTGGGGCGAATATATCTTCGGTAAACTTATCTCAGGTGTTAATTTATATATCGAAGATGAATCAGGAGCATGGAAAACTCAAGGCTCACGTACTACTATTTATAACGCAGATGGTAAAGAAGTTATGTGGCTTGGTCTTGTTTCAGATAATCTCCGAGATCAATTTGATAATATTATTCGCCAAGAAAAAGGAGAATGTTTCGGTCTAAAATCATGGAACACTGTAACAAAAGTCGAAGTAACTGACTGTGTTGGCTTCGCTATCTCAAGATGGAAAAATGATGATTGGCAAAAAGTTATGTGGGCTAACCCTGACGGAACACTTTATTCGAAAGATATGGTTGCGGAAGGAATTAAGATTGTTAATAATGTTGGCGACCTTATTCTAGACGCAGAGAACAATTTCTTTGATGTAAGTATTTTCGATAAAATTGTTGCTGACGGAAAACTAACAACTCTTGAAAAACTACAGATTACTACAGAATTGCACCGCATACACGCCGACTACAAAGCCCTTCTCAAACACGCTGACAAATATAATAAGAGTGAAAGAGACAATGAAACAGACTTTGATGAAGCATGGAATCAAGATGAAGGTAGATTCCCTACTACAATATCTGATATTGAGAGATACAGCACAAAAGACCTCATTGAAAAATATACAGCTCTTGTAACCTACCTATCTCAATTCCTCCCTATTACTAAAAAAGGTATCATTAGAGATGAATTTCTTGAGATTGACCAAAAGCATCCACTGATGGAAACAACGAGTGAGATTGCTGATAGAGGTTTCTTTATTCAAGTATTTAGTGACTATCATGAAGCATCAACAAAGCTTAAGCAAGCTATTGAGGATTCGATTTTCTATTCAGGTATTAATATGGGAAGTTACTATAACAACCTTATGATGGGTAAACAAGGTTTCGTAGCTGTCAGAAATGATGGTAGATATCGTGCTTACCTTAATGCTACCAACGGTCTTGCTCTAGAGAAATGGGAGCATGGGAAATGGGTTAAGAAGCTCTACGCTTCGTTAAATGACCCTTTATGGGATGATGGCACATTGATTGCAGAAGGTCTTGTAACTAAAAATCTACGCATTGTAGACGCTCATATGAACGAGAAAATCACTTTTGATTGGTATAAAGGAATCACAATTAAAGGTGACAACAACGGTGCTATAATCTACCTTAATGCTAATGATGGTATTAAAATCACAGTTAATGGAGATAGAAAGTTTTGGGTTGGTTTGGATGGTAGACTTTATGCGAAAGACATTACTACTCACAACCTTAAAATTGTTGACGGTAATTTAGGTGAGAAAATTGTTTTTGACCACCAAGAAGGTATTACAATCTATGGCGATAACGCTGACATCTTCTTAAATGCCAATGACGCTATTAGAATTAAAACCAAGAGTGGCGAAGATAGATTTTGGGTTGATACTGATGGCTCACTATTTGCTAAAAAGTTATACATCATGGGTGATGACGATGAAATGATTGAAGATATTGATGGTTCATATATCTCAGATTTAACAGTAAATAGCCTGAAAACACTTGGTAAAGGCAATACGAAACAAGATATTATCCATATTGCTAAAAACTTCATGAGATTTAATACTTTCTTCTCAGGTAGTGAAAAAACAAAGTTAGAGTTCACTTACGAAGGTACAGGCGATACCTCCTTCCCTGTTATGATTTTCGGTTCAGGAAATGGTAGAGGATACGGTAGTGGTTCTGAGCAAGCAAAAGTCTACAAAGATAATAAAAAGTTTGCTATTGAATATGATGCACCTAATGGTGTTATGACAAAATTCTACTTCAATGAGTCAGACACAGATGATGCAGGACAAGCAGTTTACTTCGAGTCTAAAGGTGGAGTTCGATTCCACTCTGATAAAAAATTCGTTGCTAAGACTGACCTGTTTGAGTTTTTCAGAGTTGTTAAAGGGCAAGATGCTAAAATGCAGTTTGGTCAACATTCATGGATTTCTATGGAGAAAGATAATATAATGATTCGTTTTGATACTAATAACTACATCAAAATTTCAGCAAGTGGTGTTGAAGTCAAGGGTAATAAGATTAGCTTAAACTAGGAGGATTCTATATGGCAAAGATAGCTCTAAAAGACTCTACAATTTCTGATACTACTGCATCTAACCATATCACATATAAAACTTATGATTTTATTGGAAAAACCCCATCATACTGTGTATCTTGGGATGACGAAGGCTATTGTAATGATTGGGACTCTGACGATATTTATGAATGGGTAAACCATCCAACATCTGCAACAGTTAAAGGTAAGACAGTATCAATAGTAACAAACGTAACAATTGAAGGAAAAGCACCAATTGTTCAAGGTGACAAAACCACAGAGAATGACTCATATTCGCTACCTAGTGGTGGCGTATATGTTAGTGGTTCTCACACTAATGCTCAAGGCTCAGTAACAGTTGGCAATAGTAACAATGTATTTATTAATGGTAAGTCTGTTGCTACTGACAACTCTACTGTTACTACACATGCAGGAACTAGCTCAAAAATTAATGGTGGAGCTAGTTCTACTGTAACAATAGGTTCATAAAGAAGGTGAGAATTTGACAGTAAAAAAACAACCTATAAACTATTTAGAGTTTAATAATCCTATTCATATTGTTTGGCGAAAAGGTACACCTAATGACCCTTTCGTTGATAGATTAGACATTACTCGTGTAGTTAATCAACGTGTGGCTTTATTAGAGATTCCTGATGAACTACATCGAGTAAGGATTGCAAACATGTTCGAAGTAAACTATGAAAAGTTTATTAAGAGCAGTTTAGGAAAAAACGAGTTCTATTGTGATTACACAAATGGTTTTATATTCTTTAATACAGATAGAGAGGCAGAAACAATTTCTATTGTGTATAAAGGCAGAGGTGTCATTTTGTACCCTTCTAATAGGATTATTCACTACGATGGCACAGATAGCACAGAAACACTATTTAAAATTATTGAGGAAGCAAAAACTCAGATTCAAGAATTAATCGGTCAAACTGCTAACTTTGAAGAAGTTTTAGACAACATGATTGTCGCTACAAACTTAACAAAAGATGCTACCGATATTGTTCTTGAAACAAATGATAAAGCTCTACAACACATTGAGCTTATCAAAGATGCCTATGAAACTACTGTATTAATCTATCAACCTTTTGTGCAAACACAAGCCGATATAGCGAAGAAGTACCCTAACCCACATGTTGGTTGGACTGTTCAAGTATATGACACAGGTATTCGCTATCGCTGGAATGGTAAAGATTGGATTCCGATAGATTCTTTAGGCGGTAACATTCCTAATGCCACAGATAAATATGATGGTCTTATGTCAAAAGAGCATTATATCAAAATGGAAGACATTAGCGTTGAAACAGATTACAGAACTATTGTTTTCATTTGTCCTCAAGAAGTTCTGCAAGGTGTTCAAGACCCTCATGTAGTATTCCCTCACAACGGAGAAATCTTAGATATTGAAGCATTTGTCTCAAAAAAAGGAACTGTTGCTACAGAAATAGATGTAGAATTATCTAAAGATTTTGTCAATTGGTCTACTATTATCAATAGCCCTGTTACCATCAAAGCAGGAAATTACAAAGATAGTAGACTACACAAGTTAACAAAAGCAAAGGTTAACAAAAATGATGTTTTCAGGTTGAACGTGGTTACTTTTGATAATGACACATACAACCTGACAGTAAATATAAAGATTAAAATTAACTAGAAAGAAGGAATTTAATTATGGCATTAGCACCTAGAGTATCATGGTACGAAGGAACAAACGCAAAGGCAAACGAAGTAAAAAGCACAGTAAACTACGGTACTGTTGACGCTGACTCTGCGTCAGCTACTAAAGTCTTCTACATTTGGAATAATCGTGGCGAAACAGAAGATTGCTCTAAAATGGAAGAAGTAGTTTTCACAACTCGTGATCGCAAAGGTGGAGATGGTAGTTCAACAGGTAATATCGTTGAGGCTGTGAAAGACAACTGGTTCAAAGTTCGTGTAGATAGTTTAGGAGAAACAGGGGCAAATGCATTCGTTCCTGTTGGTAAAGGTGGCGTAGGAACACCTAACCCTAGTGGTACGAAAGATTTAGGTACGACAGGTACTACTACAAACGTGAACGCATCTACTGCTCAAGTTTGGTCTGCTAAAAAAATATTAACATTAGACACTTACGTTCAACCAACAAAACCAAATGGCTTTATTTACAAAGTAACAAAAGCAGGTGAAACATATGGCACAGAGCCTTCATCATGGGTAACTGTTGAAGGAAATCCTGTAATTGATGGTAGTGTAGAATATGTTGCTATCCAAATTGAAAAAAAACCAAATGCTAAAGAGATTTTAGGTTTAGCAAACAACACTGATGTTGATGGAAAAAATGCTCACCAAGCAGGTGGTAACTTTGTTCAAATTTCTGTGTATGCCGATGTACCTATCACAGCGTCAGCAGGTAAAAACTTGTTAGTACAACGTGTCTCTTACCGTTATGTATAAAAAGCAACATAATGATATCCAACAGATAAAACATTGATTTTACTGGGTACGGGGCTATCTCCCCTACCCTATTTTTCATGGTTTTTAAAAAAAATACTTCAATACAATGAAGGAGATTGATAAAAATGTTATTCACAAATTCAGGAAACAATCAAGCAATCAGTATTCCCTATAACTGGAACGCTGATTATGCAAATGGTAAAAACTATGCTGAGTATGACCTACTTACGCATAAGAAAAATGATTTCTATTTAATTCAAAAAAATCAAGTCATACGTTTTGGTTTGTTCGGTCAAGGGATGAAGTTATTCTTCGAAATGTCCGATGGTTCTTTTAACATAAATGGTAGAAGGATTGAAATTGAGTACATAGATGATGAAGATGAAAGAACATATCATTTAACAACAAACTTTGAAAACAAAGACCTTATCACATATAAAGAAGCCTTTACTGATTTTAACAATGTACAAGGTATTCAAAAATCGAACTTAAAGTCAATTAATTTTGGCTACAAGACAACTTACACAAAAGAAGAAACTCAATTATTCTTTCAACCTGTTGTTTCACTTCCTTTTGAAGATAGTCCTTTTATCGAAGTTAAAATCACTTCCAACAAATCTATGAATGGTCATTTGATATTCAAATCAAGAGGCATTGAAATAGAACGCTTCTATGCCCCTTTGGAAGCTTATAGTGCAGGTCAAATTAATTGGGTAATCAAATAAGAGAATGCTCATATGGCTACTATAGGCGGTAATATAGAGAAGAAAGAAAGAAAGAAATAGGATTATCTATCGGTGTCTCTGGAACACTTGACAAAACAACAGGCTATTTACAGCTATTTAATGTTGATGGTCAAGGAAATCCCGTTTATGTCGAACAAGGCTCTTGGACTTCTGACGTAATTGATTTAGGCGATATTTTCCAAGAATTCGAGAATGTTTTTATAGATAATACAGTCAATGGCGCAAGTTCATTCGCATTATTGACTAGAGTTTCAGATAACGGTGTCAATTGGTCTGATTGGATTGTCATTGCGGAAGATGGAGCAATACAGTCTGAGACTAAGAAGTACATTCAAGTGAGAATTGATTTGTTTGCAGGGTTTGTGACAGATGAATTTATTATATCCAAAAGTGATTTTAACACTAATGAATATATTGAAGAAAAAGAATCTAAAACAAGTAAATATATTGCACCTACATTAACATCAAATACCTCTTCACCATTAGGCTTTGCATTTTCTTCTAGCGTACTTAGTGCTTCTTATGCAACATGGATGGCTTTTGATAAAGTAGATTCAAATTATTTCTATACTGCTAATGAAGTTATAGATGGATTTTTGGGATTCTATTTCAAAGAAAGAAGGCGAGTTACAAAATTACTATGCCTAAATCATGGGTTCTACAAGGAAGTATTGACACTACAAATGGTATTGATGGTAATTGGTATAATTTAGATACTCAATCTAATCAAACTTGGAGTACTACGAATATTATTAGAGAGTATAGTTTATGGATATGAAAAAAATGATGATAAATCACTAATCACACATAATGGAGAATATAAAAAAGTAGAACAAGAAAAGACTAGTTCAGTGTTTTATAACGGTACAAATCCTTATATGAGAACAACAAAAGTCCACAACTATAACGTTGTAACATTAGAAACCTGGGTTAAACCATATGTAACTTCTAGCACACATCAAGAAGTCATGTCAAACGTTGAAGGCGGAGGGCATTCCATAGGTCTTCTTAATGGAAAACCTTATTCAAGATTTTATTTGAGTGGTGCGTATAGATATTGCTATGGAAATGAACTTTCATTAAACCAATGGTCACATATAGCAACAACATTTGATGGAAATACCATTATATTTTATGTAAATGGGGTTAAGGAAGGTGAGCTAAAATATAGTGGATCAGCCTGTTTCTGGGGGTTATTTAGAGTTTTTTAAAGGAGAAATAAAAGACTCAAGAATTTGGAATGTTGTCAGAACAGAGTCACAAATATCATCAAACATGTATCAACTCTCAGAAGAAGATAGTATGTCTGATAATTTAGTCGCTTGGTATCCACAGGACGAGACTACTGGCACAGTATGTAAAGATAAAAGTAAATATGCTAGTAATGGAACTTATATAAACACTACTATTTTAACTGAGTATTTCCCCAAAAAATTACTTACAGTTTCCCCTACTCTTCCTACTGCAACACAATTCATAGAACGGGGAATGGATTCTCTATCTCCACTATTTGACAGAGAAATTACAACTTTAATGCCTACTGAAATGAAACAAAGAATTGGTGTCTTAGAAAAAGATGGAGTTGGTAAAATATTTAGTAAAACAATTGACTTAAAGAAATATTTTGAAATTAGAACTATAAGAACTGAGGTGAAAAAATGAGTGTCACATGGAACAATGATAACCTTACAGTATCAGCAAAGGATTTAGCACTACTTATTATGTAAGTAAAGGTTTGATAACAAGTGGCAAATGGTATTGAGAAATTACTATTAACGCAGTTGGTTTAACCTTTATTCGTGTATTAGGAAAAGATATTGGAAGTTGTTTAACAGGAAACACTCAGATGTCCACATATCAACGCTCATATACTTCCTCAGGAATACTCGAATAGGTTCTACCAATACAAACTTTGGAGAAGCATACAAGCTAGGAGATACAATAGCTGTTTAATTAGATATGAACAAAGGTACTCTAAATAAAGGAAGGTATAGAAAATTCAGCCAAAAAGTGGGAATCACAGTTTTAAACAACGCTATTCCAAAAATGACATCCAATACTGCACCTAGCGGAATATCTAGTTCTAGTATCGTGGCAGGCACAAGTTACCTTACATGTTTGCTTTTGATAGAATCACAACAGCTATAGGATGGGTAGCTAATGGTCGCACAATAGAAGGTTTAAGTCTTATGGGATATAACTATAACTCAATGAAAATGAATGTGTGGATAACACCAAAAAGTGTATATCAATTCAAGGTTCTAATGATAATACAATATTTGAATCCCTACAACTATAGAATCTCCTGAGCTGTCGTGGCTAACTCTAAAAACATACTATTTCAAAAATCCTAAATTTTACAGGTACTATAGAATTGTATTCACTCTACCTTCATCGACAAAGTGGCAGTAAGTTAAATTAGACTTTTAGCGTATGACAAAAAAACTTATTTGAAAAAGATGGAGTGTCTTTCAAATAACAATATTTTATTTTATGGCAGTGACTCTTCTTTTAAAAGACTAAACTCATTAATTAGAAATAAATATCAGAAAAATCAGAGTTTATTCAGACAGCTCGATTAGAACAACTAGTATTAGTTTTGATTAAAAAGTGAGGTGAAAATATCGCAATATGTCTATGAAAAATACACAACTTTTAAAAGACCTTTTTATTCTGTAGTTGATACTGGTGTAGTAGGTCAAACAACAACTACATCTTCTACCCCAACTGGATATGCTAAATATATATTTGATGAATCAACTGGAACTATTGCAGTAAATAAAGAATCAGGTGGAGGATATTACGTACCGATAAACAGTAACTCAAAAAAGATATATAGATACCAAAGAGGAACTTACGCAGGCTAGGATTGGACTGGCGGTGTAAATAGACCTAAATACAATTATAGTTACTACAATGTTGAAGTTAAAGAAGAAATTATAACATATAAAAGACTCTTTAGTTACAAAAATCTACTCTATAGACGCAAAACTCTATACAGATGGATATGTAGATTCAGATGATTTTATGTACATAAAAAAAGCAGTTATACCTTACTATTTACTAAAAAAAGAAGAGAAAATATACTCTCTAGAATCAAATAACACAGTTTATGAAACAAAAATGACTTCCAACACAGTACCAAAGCCTTATGTTGCTAGTTCTAGTAGTGTTTACTCTACAACCTATCCTGCATGGAAAGCCTACAACGGAGATAAAACAGGAATAGAGCACCGGTTAACACCTAATGGCACTCCTTTTGGTTGATTCAAATTGATTTTGGTGAAAATGTTAAGGTTAATAACTTTACCCTATTTACAAAAGGAATCCCTGACACGCATAAACCTAAAAAACTTAACATTGAAGGTTCAAATAATGCGATTTCATTTGATATTTTCCAAACAGTAAGCAAGTGGACAGTGGTTGATGTTGAAGTAACAGTAGTCAACTTTAAAAACGAAAATAAGTACAGATACTACAAAATAAACATCTTGGAAAACAACGGTGGAGTATACACAGGGCTTGATGAAATTATTTTAAGTTACAAGAACCTCAAGGTGATTCAGTTGCCATTACTTTCTTAAAATTCAACCTATCTGTATAGATAAAAACTACATTTTACAAGATGAAATTTCAGAAAACATGGATGGTCTTACGACAACTAAATTAGACAGAAAACCTCTATCTATAAAATTGGAATAACAAAAGAGAAAGTGCAGGTGCAACTATAATGCCCAGTATAAATATAAATGGCTTTAAACAAACATTCAACAATATCTTTTACGTTGATTCAACTAATGGCTCTGATTCAAATAATGGCACTATTAACTCTCCTTTTATGACTGTTAATCATGCAATTTCAAGATGTGGAACAACAGGTGGTGCTATTTATGCTAAAGCAGGTACATATGATGTAACTAGAATAGCAGGAGATTATGATTCAGGTGGACTATGGGATGATAACAAAGCTATCTCTTTCTTTGGCGAACAAGGAAAAACCGTTTTTTTATGTGATGGCGCAAAACATAAAAATAGAGATACACATTGTATTATGTTTCAAAATGAAGGAACTAAAGCCTATCATATAACTTTTGATTTTAAAGTTGGAACTAGAAGTGGTAATTACCCAACTTGTATTACTGGTGTTGGTGGCAACTCTGTAAAAGGAGAGGTTATTAATTGTCTATTTAAGATTGATAGCCTTTCACCTTGTTTAGCTTACTCAAACAACGCTTTATCTACCATAAAATTCACAAATTGTGTATTTGAGGTTAAGACGAATTTTGTAGGAAGCTATTCAGGTGCAGGATTCACTATTGAAAACTGTGCCACAAATTTCTTATTTTATGGTGAAGGAACTAGAAAAAATATTTACTCCAATGCTACATTTAATTCAAACTATCATATCACAAACTATGATGAATCAAAATTGAATATAGGTTTGTATGCAGGAGTATGCTCTTGGGAATATACTTTGAAGCTTTTTGGTAGTCTACTTAGAGCTAATAATAAAACCTACTCTACAGAATCGGTTGATATTTGGTATGAAACAAAAATGACTTCGAATTTTGCCCCTTCTCCACTAGTGGCTAGTGCTAGTAGTGAATATAATAGTAGTTATTATGCATGGAAAGCTTTTAATGGAACTAACATCTCTGGTAATTACGATGAATGGATTAGTGCAACTGGACAACTAACAGGATGGATTCAGATTGACTACGGTAAAAAGGTAAAAGCTAATAGGTTAATCCTTACTGCATCACCTGATACAACTTATCTAGCATCAACACCTAAAAAATTTAATATTCTATATTCCAATGATGGGATTAATTTTAGTAAAGCAAGAACTATAGAAAATCAAACTAATTGGACTACAAAAGAAAATAGGGAGTTTGTATTTAGAGGGATTGAAGCTAGATATTTAAGAATAGAGATTATTGAAATTAATGGTAGCACTAATTACATAGTTATAGGGGAAATTCAATTTGGCTATAATGGATTAACTTTAAAGAAGATACCTTCATCATCACTAGAAAATTTCCTTAAATATGGTAGAAATTCATTTTCAGGTTTAAATTACATTATCGCTAATGTAAACTATATTTTACAAGATAAAACGATAGATAAAGAAGATGGTCTTAGGAAAACTAAATTAGACAAAAAACCATTCAGCATTAGTTTTAAATAGTGCTGTTTTTTTAATTTGACAATAAGAAAAGGAATAATTACATGACAACAGAACTAAAAAATTTAATTCCAATAATGACTTCTGACACAACACCTAGTGGTCAGTCTTTTGGAGATAGTTTACTAGAGAGCTTATATAATTATTGGTATGCATTTAATAATGTTGATAGCCAAAGTTGGACATCTAAAAATACAGCTTTTCCACATTATATAGGCTATGAATTTACACATAAAACAAAAATCACACAATACACAATAAGAAGTAGAAATTTTGATAACAACGATTTGACAGCTATGGCTAAATCGTGGGAATTTCAAGGTAGTGATGATAATTCAAATTGGGTAACTATAGACACAAGAACAAATATTGTTTGGACTTCAAAGGCTCAAGATATGGATTTTTTATTAGGCAGAGCTGTAGAGTATAAATATTATAGACTAAAAGTAATTGCAAACAATGGTTATGCACAAACATTGTGTACAATTGGACAGTTAAAGTTATTCTATGATAGTCTAATTTTCAATAAAATTACTATTAAAAATCCAACAAAAAACGAATATTATTCTCTTGCAGACAACACTCTAATTCACATGCCTAATAACTCTCCTAAAAACTTGATTTTACATGGTATTGAACAAGGTAAAGAGATTCAATTAAATGTGCCTTTTGATAAACATAGATACTTTAATGACACACCTGTTGCTAATGTGAGTGGGAAGGTGTTCACACATAGCATTGATAAAGTTAATACTTTAAATATTAAAGAGTTTAGAGCGAACACAGATATACAAAATGTTTGGTTCAACATTAATATGACATCTAATAATGCCCCTGCTCCATTGGTTGCAAGTGCAAGCTCCTATCTTTCTGACATAAAAGGAATGATATGGCAAACCTTTAATAACGATACATCAACAGATAGTTATTGGATGACACCAACAAATACTACAAATGGATGGATTCAGATTGATTTTGGAGAAGAAAAACTTACTAATGTTATTTCTATCAGAAGTAGAGATTCAACTATAACAGCTTCACCTAAAAGTTTTGAAATACTAGGTTCTAATAATAACTCTACTTTTGAAAAAATTGCAGAATTTAAAAATGAAGTTGGATGGTTGCCTTCGGAAGAAAGAATCTACCGTTTTGATAATACTGAAAAATTCAGATATTTAAGACTAAATGTGTTAGAGAATAATGGTTATGTAGTATTAGTAATCGCTAGACTACGATTTGGTCACATTTAGGAAAAACAAGAAGGAAGTGAAATAAATGGCTACTGAACAACTAATGACTCTACATGGTGTTGCATGGTTTGGATTTGATGAAGCAAGTGGAAACGTTGTAGACAAACTAGGCAATGACTATACAGGCACAGTTAACGGAACAACTAGAGTGCAAGGTTGGAATAGTGAAGGCTCTGCTATGAGTTTCAATGGAGTTAATAATTATATGCCATCAACAATTAAAGCTCCAATAGGAGATAAAACAATAAGATTTAAGGTAAAAATCAAATCTGCTCCTTCTGCTATACAGGGGTGCATATTTGAGGACTATTCAGTTAACACAAATTCAGCAGGACTATATGCCTTTATCAATAAAAGTGATATGAGACTTATTTTCCAAGGATATTATGGTACAAATCAAAGTATCAAATACACAGTAAACTCAACAGAAGGATTAAATTTGAATGAATGGTATGATATATTGATTTCCTATAAAAATACTTTAGATGGGTATGGATTAGTCTTATATATAAACGAAGAACTTATAGCAAAATCAAAAATTGCTGTGCTAGAGGACTCAAGTAATTCATCTTTAAGAGGACTTCATTTCGGTGCATTGAATTTCACTAATTATAGATATTGGAATAATATGGAGATAGATGACTTTCAAATCTACAATAAGGCTCTCTCCCCTTCTGACTTCACTCAAAAGCGCTTAGTTGTCAAAACTAAAGACAATAAAAACCTTGTTTTATCTCCTACTTCAAATCGTGTAAAAGAGATTCCTAACACAGCAGAATATATGATATTAGCTCAAGGTGGAGTAGTAAGAGAGATTGATTCAGCAGTTGATAGCCAACCAATTGATTTTACTAAAACTACAACTGAATATGAAATTGTGACTAATAACAGAACACCATTAGGGAAAGGTAGAATATTTACTATTCCTATTGGTAGTGATTTTAAAACAGCAATGATTGAGGGCAACTAGTTTTATAGTTGTCCTTTTAATATGAAAGAATATTGGAGGTCAATACAATGGCTAATAGTAAAGATAATTTAAACAAGTATGCTAAAACATTTATTGGTTTTGATGAACCTAATGGTAATGCTATGGATACTATTGGTGGATACACAGGAACAGTAGTTAATTCCCCTACTCGTGTAACAGGTTGGAATGGAAAAGGAAATGCTATGAGCTTTAATGGCACTAATCAGTATGTAGAGTTTAATAATAAAATTATTCCAATTGGAATAAAAAGTGTTAGATTTAAGATTAAATCCAATAATAGCTCTTTATCTAATTTTGAATATATTTTGTCCAATACAACAGAAGTTGGTAGTGGTTTAAGATTTGTATTACAAACAAATGGGTCGATTTTGGTTAGTTTACATCAAGACAGTATACAAACATTTCAAATAGCTACAGCCAAAAAGATATTAGATGGAAAATGGCATGATGTATTTTTTACATGGGATGGTTCAATAAATAATGATGCTATAAAAATCTATGTAGACGATATGACCGTTCCAGATATAACTACAACAGCAAAATCAATAGAGTCAAACACCCCTACAAACAATCTTATAATTGCAAGACACACTGTTTCAAGCGCACATTATTTCAATGGGCAAATAGACCAAATAGAAATCTACGATAGAGTAATCTCCCCTATTCCTGACAAATACCTAGTTCAACACAACTCAGATTACAAATACCATGATGGTGCTGATTGGCAATCAACTACACCAACAGAAGAAAACTTCATTCAATATGGAATGAACAATCTTGACCAAATCAAAGAGAATCAATGGAAAGAATTGTCAGGATATAAATCAGTGATTATGTGGTCTGACTTTGTGGATAAGCAATTTACTTCTGTTGTATTAAATAAAAATGAGTTCAAAGCTCAAGATTTACTAGGTGACAAACCTCAAGCTATTTACTACACCGACTCAGACACCTCTCTAATCACTGTAGAGACAGGTGTTGACCCTTATAGTGTTTATGACTACATTGGTGAATTGCCTACTATAGTGGCTTATACAGAGTCTACAGACGATATTATTGTATCTACAACTACTGAGCCATTCGACATCTACGAGGAATTTGGTGATAGTGTTGAGGTTCTTTATTACACAGATGATGAAGCCGTAAATGAAGCAGATTTAATCTTAGAAGCTAATTGGTCGCCTATTGATGAACTAGAAGGTGACTTCGAAGTTGTGACATGGACTGATGAAGCCCTTGAGACTGCTCAAAGAGTACTTGAGATGAAAGCTATCCCACAACCTCAATTCATCAAACTACTCAATCCTAAGCGTGTTTACGGTTCTTTAGATGATGTGTTCGTCAATGACATTTCTCAATCATATCGTGATGAAGCTCGCTACTTTGTTGCAGGACACACACCTGACAAATGGTATGTATGGGATAAAGAATCAAGT